>JAACTI010000141.1 GCA_009993495.1 Deltaproteobacteria bacterium
TGATCTGGAAGTTGAGCGCGGCGAGACCTTAAGTATTATCGGGCCTTCGGGGGCGGGCAAAACCACCCTGTTGATGGCCCTCTCGGGTTTGGAGCGCCCAACTTCGGGAAGCGTACTGATCAACGGCTTTGACCTGGGCGTGGCCAGCGAAGATCAGCTCGCACGTTTCCGGCGCCGCCAGATCGGGATTGTTTTCCAGTCATTCCATCTGATTTCGACCATGACGGCACTGGAAAATGTTGCTCTGCCCCTGGAATTCGCCGGGGAAAAGAACGCGCTGTCCTTGGCCGCCGCCGCCCTGGACGCAACCGGCCTGGCGGCGCGCGTGCATCACCTGCCGGGACAACTTTCGGGCGGTGAACAGCAACGCGTCGCCCTCGCCCGGGCCTTTGTCGCCCGGCCAGCACTGATTCTGGCCGACGAACCGACGGGCAACCTCGACCAGGACACAGGCCGCAACGTTATGAAACTGCTCTTCGACCTGCAACAGCAATTCAACACCACCCTGGTGCTGGTCACCCATGATTCCCTGCTGGCCGGTCGTTGCAGCCGTTCCCTGCTCATGGCCAAGGGAACTCTGCACGCATCCGCCGGAGAACCCTCGTGAGCGACCCACCGCTTCTACCTCAGGCCCTGCGTCTGGCCCGGCGCGAGCTACGTAGCGGGCTGCATGGTTTCGGGGTTTTTTTAGCCTGTCTCTTTCTGGGCGTCTTTGCCCTCAGCGCCATCGGCAGTTTTACGGCGGCGGCCCGTTCCGGCCTGCAGGCCGACGCCAGCGCTCTCCTCGGCGGCGATCTGGAAATACGCCAAATGCATCGGCCTCTCACCTCGGTTCAGCTCGACTTTCTGGGGCAACAAGGCCAGCTATCCCAAATTCTTGAACTGCGCACCATGGCGGCCAATGCTGCTAACAGCGAACACAGTCTGGTCGAACTCAAGGCCGTTGACCACAAATATCCCCTCTATGGACAGTTGCAGCTCGACCCACCTCAATCCCTCGAACAGGCGCTGGATGGCGGGCAGGGTGCGGTGGTTGAAAACAGCCTGCTGCAGCGGCTGAAACTCAACATCGGCGATGGGCTGAAAATTGGCGATATCACCCTGAAGGTCAATGCGGTATTGCGTTATGAGCCCGACCGCGACCTGCGGCCCTTTACCCTGGGGCCACGTCTGCTGGTCAGCCGCGACAGCCTTGAAGCTAGTGGTCTGCTACGACCCGGCAGTCTGGTAACCTACACTCAGCGCCTGCGCCTGGCCGATCCCAAAGGTGATGAACCTCTGGTCAGCCGTTTGAACGAGGCGTTTCCTGAGGCCGGTTGGCGGCTGCGTACCCGGCGCAATGCCGCGCCGCGGGTGACTTCGGTGCTCGACCGCATGGGCACCAACCTCAGCCTCCTCGGTCTCAGCGCTTTGCTCATCGGCGGTCTGGGGGTTGCCGGTGCGGTGCGTGGCTACCTGAGAGGCAAGCAGCTGCACATTGCCACCCTCAAATGTCTGGGTGCCACCAGTCGGCTGGTCTTCACCAGCTACCTGCTGCAAATTCTCTTTCTGGGAACCCTCGGCTCCCTCGCCGGCCTGATGGCCGGTGCGGCCCTGCCCTGGTTACTGGTGGTCAGCCTGGGTGCCAGCCTGCCAATTCCCCTGCAACTGGGAATTTATCCTCAGGAACTGCTGATTGCCGGCCTGTTCGGCCTGTTGATTGCCCTGCTTTTTTCCCTCAAGGAGCTGGGCCGTGCCCGGCTGGTGCCCCCGGCGCTGCTCTTTCGCGGCGCGGCAAGCCTGGAAAAGCAAAAGATGGATAAAACCATTCGCTGGATGGTCGCAACGGTGGGTTTACTCCTCATGGCCCTGGCCTGGTGGAGCAGTGCCGACCGGCGGCTGGCGGGCTGGTTTATTCTTGGCAGTCTCGCTTGTTTTCTGCTGTTTCGCCTGTTGTCGAGCCTGGTCATTCGCATCAGCCGCAAAATTCCACCGCCGACCAATCCGGCCCTGCGCCTGGCTCTGGCCAGTATCCACCGGCGCGGTTCCCCGGCCACCAGCGTGTTGTTTTCCCTGGGGCTCGGCCTGACCCTGCTGGTGATGATTGCCCAGGTACAGGCCAATCTGGACAATCTGGTTGCCTCAACCCTGCCCCAGGAGGCTCCGGCTTTTTTCTTTCTCGATATCCAGCCTGATCAACTCGCCGAATTTGAACACACCCTGAACGGGATTTCGGCGGTCAAAAAAATTGAACGCTATCCCACCCTGCGCGGGCGCATCACCGCCATCAACGGTGTCCCGTCAGAAGAGGTCAAAATTGCCCCGGAAGTGCGTTGGGCGGTGCGTGGTGACCGCTTTTTGAGCTACGCCGCGCGCCCGCCCGCCGGGGGAGAAATCACTGCCGGAAGCTGGTGGCCCGAAGATTATCGGGGTGAACCACTCATTTCCCTGACCGAAGATGTCGCCAAGGGCTTCGGCTTGCATCTGGGCGACAGCCTCACAGTCAATATTCTCGGTCGCGACATCAGTGCTAAGGTCACCAGCCTGCGCACAGCCGACTGGTCGAGCCTGCAACTGAATTTTGTTATCCTCTTTTCGCCGGGCGTGCTCGAACAGGCGCCGCAGACGCATATCGCGGCGGTGCATGTTGCAGCGGGCGGCGAGGATCAGGTGTTTCGCGCTATCACCAGCCAATTTGCCAACATCTCAGCCATTGCCACAGCAGAAGTTCTCGCCAATGTCGGGCAAACCCTCGACCGCATCAGTACGCTCTTCAAGGCCATGGCCGCCCTGACCCTGCTCAGCGGGTTTCTGGTGTTGGCCGGAGCGATTTCCGCCGACCAGCACCGGCGCATTCATGACGCCGTCATCTTCAAAATCTGCGGTGCAACCCGGGGTAATATCCTGCTTTCCTTTGCCGCCGAGTTCTGCATTCTCGGGCTGGCCGCCGCCGCTATCAGCACCCTGGCCGGCTGTCTGGCCGCCCTCGCGATCGTCAAGGGCCCAATGAACATCGCTTTCCAGCTCTATCCCTGGATCGTCCTCGCCACCCTGGCGGCAGGCATTGCCCTGACCCTGGTGCTCGGGCTATCGGGAACCTGGAAGGCTCTGGGGAAGAAACCGGCGGTTTATCTGCGCGATTTGTAGCTGAGGGATTATCGGGCGATTTATGGACAGGATTTTATATCTGCCACGCGCAGCGTTCCGAAAGGGCTACCCGCCAGCCTTGCGCTGTGCTAGAAATAACCTGTTGATCCCCTGAGGCAGCCATCAAGAAGCTGGAATTGTGATGAGGTCATTTTTTACTGTTACTCGAAAAGTTGCCTTCGGCTACCTGGCAATTATTCTTTTTGCGCTGCTGGCGGTGGGTTATGCCCTGGTCAGCCTGCATTATCACAATCAGCGTACCACCCAGTTGGTGGGGGGCCAATTCATTGCGTTCAGTCTGTTGCGCGATATTCGTCAGAATCTTCTCGGCCAGGAAAATCTGGAAAAACAGCTGCTGATTCTGCGCGATGCACAATTGCTTGATTTACTCGAAAAACGCACGCAGGAACTGGCAGAAATTCAAACAAAACTCCGCGCGGCAACCCTGCCTGATTATTTTTACGCCCTGCCTCAAGATGTGACGGAATATGAAGAGCAGTCTTTTCAACTGCGCCAGACCATCAAAGAAACCCGCTGGCAGGATGCCGAGCTCCTCGCGGCGGAAAATACCAGCCCGCGTCGCAGCCAACTCATTGAAACTCTGGCAGGTTTGAACAATAAACATCAAGAAACTCTCGACCGTGAACTGAAAATTTTATCGAAGCAGAGCGATCATGCCTACCAGCTGACCCTGCTCATCACCCTGGTCGGCATACTCTTGTCGGCACCCGTCGCCCTAACGGTCATTGCCAGCATTCATCGCTCGGTCAAGGCCTTGCAGCAAGCGACCCATGATATTGCCCGCGGCAGCTTCGACTCCCCCATTAATATTCGCGGTAGTGACGAATTCGGCCAACTGGCGCGTGACTTTGTGAGCATGGCCCAGAAACTGCGTGAACTGGAAAGCCAGAATCTGGATGCCAATCCCCTGACCCGCCTGCCGGGGAATCTGGTCATTGATCGCCGCATTGAATGGTTGATTGCGCAGAAGGTTCCCTTTGCCCATCTGTATATTGATCTTGACAATTTCAAGGCCTACGGTGACCACTACGGCTACAAACTCGGCAGCAATGCTATTCATTTGGTCGGCAGCCTGTTGCGCGAGGTCACGGAACGCCAGGGCAACGCCGATGATCTCGTGGGTCATATTGGTGGCGATGATTATGTCATTCTGACCACCCCTGAACTGGCCGAACCCCTGGCGCAAAAAATCATCGAAGATTTTGATCGCCTTGTCCCCGGGCTGTACGAACCGCAGGATCTGAAGGCCGGCTTCATTCAGGGGGTCGACCGCTACGGGGTTCGACGCGACTTTCCCCTGCTGACAATGTCCATTGCGATTACCCTGTCGGAAAATCTGGATCAGCCTTCGCTTTTGACCATCAGCCATAACTGTGCCAGGATGAAGAAACATTTGAAAAAAGAGAACAAAAGTAACTATCTGATCGATCGCCGAAAGCAACTGTTATGAAAATACGCCGACTTTTTTGTCTAGCTCTTCTTCTTGCCGGAAGCCTAAGCGCGTGCACCCTGCCCGGATTCCTCCGCCCCGGCACCGATAGTGCCAAACTTTTTGCGCAAGGGATTGATGCGTATCAGGCGAGCAACGATCTCACCCTTCTGCAGCAACTGGCCAACCAGCCCGTGCAAGAAGCTTGGCAGACGCGCGCGGCGGCCCTTTTGGCTCTGATTGAAGAGCTTGAGCGCAACCAACAACACTCACGTCGGCAGGCACGGCAGCAGGAGAAGCACGGCAACCTTCTGCTCAGCGGCGTAGAAGAGCAACTGCTTGATTGTCAACAACAAAGCAGCACCGCTCTTGATGCAAAAAACGCGGAATTGGCGCGCTGTCAACGCGAAAAAACCGCCCTTGGCCAGGATGTCAGAATTCTGGAAGACACCCTCACCCGCCTGAAAGATGTCTTGATTCATACCGAACGCCAGGCACAATAGTGCGTTTCGGCGATGGATAATTCCAAGGATCCGGCGGCTCCGGCGGCCCATGAACCCCCAGGCTGGCTGGCGTTACCCGTCGATTTTCATAGCGGCAACCCGGTCGGGGTCTTTTCGCGCCGCCAGATCAGGCGCTGGGGGTTGGTGCTGGAAGCACGCGCCATTCGTTTTCACCCGCAACCAGTACCTCATGGTTGGCAGTTGCGCATTGACTCGGCCGATTTTGTGCGCGCCCTGGTGGAATTACGCCGCTACGAAGAGCTGAATCGCGACTGGCCTCCGCGGCTGCATCAGTCGCAAAGCTCCAGCGACAACAGCCTGACCAGCCTGTGTGTTCTGGTACTGCTGGCGTGTTTTTTCAATCTGACCCAGCTGCATATCAATCTCGCCGGACATTCCCCGGTCGACTGGACGGAACTGGGCAACGCTCACGCGGGAAAAATTCTCACCGGAGACTGGTGGCGGACACTGACCGCCTTGACCCTGCATGCCGATTGGTTGCATTTATTCGGCAACCTGGTTTTGGGCGGGCTGTTCCTCCAGCGGCTCTGCCAGTATCTGGGCGCGGGCCTCGGCTGGACGCTGGTGTTGGCCAGTGGTGCTCTGGGAAATTTGTGCAATGCCCTGCTCCAGTCTGCCGACCATCGCGCTGTTGGTGCTTCGACGGCAGTTTTCGGTGCCGTCGGCATTCTCGCCGCCATCGGGGTGCTGCGCAAACGCCAGAGCCTGGGGCCACGCTGGACATTGCCTGTCGCCGCCGCTCTCGCCCTGCTGGCGCTGCTTGGCAGTGCGGGAGAACGCACCGATATTGGCGCTCATCTGTTCGGTTTCGGCTGTGGTTTTGTTTTGGGTCTGGCCACCGAAGGCTTGTTGCGCAAATTTGGCCGACCCGGCAGCGCTTTCAATCGCGGCCTGGCGATTTTGTGTATAGCGCTGATCAGTGCGGCCTGGTGGCTGGCCCTGCAACACTGAAAAATACATCCGTAGTTTGACAATGGGTCAAAGGCACAAATCGGTGAAACCCTCAGTAAGAGAGAAGGATCATGTCCACGACCAAAGCCGACCAATTTTTGGCGGAAGCGCGCAAGGATGAACAGCAGCGTCTGGCGGGATATCGCGAAAAAGCCTTAAAACTTTTCCCCCACGTGTGTGGCCGTTGTACACGCGAATTTGAAGGGAAGAAGCTGCGGGAACTCACGGTTCATCATCGGGATCACAATCACGATAACAATCCGCCCGACGGCAGCAACTGGGAACTGCTGTGTATCTATTGCCACGACCAAGAGCACATGCGCGGGCTGAATCAGTATCAGACCGACAATTCTGCCGACCGCCAGAGCGGCCCAACCCTGGGCCATTCGCCATTTGCCAACCTTGCCCAGCGCCTTAAGCCGGGGAAATAAGGTTTCAACCAGTCAAACGAGTCGCCATGAAATCTTCGCTCAGGTTCAGTTCCGATGATCACCAGGCCCTCCTCGAACTCGCCGCGGCGCGCATGCCCTTCGGTAAACACGCCGGTATGCGGCTGGTTGATTTGCCCGAACCCTATGTGGTCTGGTTGGCCCGGCAGGGCTTTCCCGAAGGGAAACTCGGGGAGATGCTGGGCACTATTTATGAAATTAAACGCAATGGCCTGGAATATCTGTTTGCGCCTCTACTCAGGCCTGAACCCTGAGTTTGTCTATCCTCTTGATTGCGCAGGCTTCGACAAACATCTTGCCGCACGCGGATTGGTCGTTATTACGGTAAGTTTATCCCGTCATTTAACAAAAAAAGGATCGGCTCCGGTGAGCCGATCCTTTTTTTGTTGAGAGATTGAAGAAATTTCAGGGCTGCCAGATCTTGAGCAGCGCTTGGGCCATTTCGGCGGGGGAATCGGCGACGCTGATGCCGCACTCGCGCAGAAAGGCTTTTTTGCTCGCCGCATCTCCCTTGCCGCCCGAAATGATCGCGCCGGCATGGCCCATACGTTTGCCCGCCGGAGCGGTTGCGCCGGCAATAAAGGCTGCCACCGGTTTGGTCATATGGTCGCGCACAAATTCAGCAGCTTTTTCTTCGGCGTCGCCGCCGATTTCACCAATCATGATGACTGCTTTGGTCTCGGGATCGGCTTCAAACATTTGCAGAGTATCAAGGTGGCTGGTGCCATTGACCGGGTCACCGCCAATGCCGACGCAGGTGGTTTGGCCAATGTCGCGGCTGGATAGTTGCCAGACCGCTTCGTAGGTTAAAGTGCCGGAGCGTGACACCACCCCCACCGGGCCGGGCTTGTGGATATAACCGGGCATGATACCAATTTTACATTGGCCGGGGGTGATAACACCGGGGCAGTTAGGGCCGATAAGGCGGGTTTTCTTGCCCTGCATGAAATGCTTGACCTTGACCATATCGAGCACCGGCACGCCTTCGGTGATACAGATCACCAGATCCAACTCGGCATCCACGGCTTCCATAATGGCATCGGCGCTGCCAATGGGCGGCACATAAATCACTGAAACGTTTGCGCCGGTGGCTTTGACCGCATCTTCAACGGTGTCGAAAATCGGAAAACCATCGATGGCAGTCCCCCCTTTGCCGGGAGTCACTCCGCCGACCATCTGGGTGTCACAGTAATCGCGGCAGCCCTGAGCGTGGAAAAGGCCGGTCGCGCCGGTAATGCCCTGGGTAATAATTTTGCTATTTTTATCAATCAGAATACTCATGATATCTCTCCCTTAACCCTTGACCGCTTTGACGATCTTTTCCGCCGCATCAGCCATGCCGTCGGCACTGACAATATCAACCCCCGATTCGGCGAGAATCTTCTTGCCGAGAGCGACATTGGTGCCTTCAAGCCGCACGACCAGCGGCACTTTGACGCCAACCTGTTTGGCAGCCTCAACCACGCCGGTGGCAATAACATCACACTTCATAATGCCGCCGAAGATATTGACCAGAATGCCTTCGACCTTTTTATCGGAGAGAATAATTTTGAAAGCTTCAGTGACACGTTCGATAGTTGCACCGCCCCCGACATCGAGGAAGTTTGCCGGCGAGCCGCCGTAATGCTGAATAATATCCATGGTCGCCATGGCCAGACCGGCACCGTTGACCATGCAACCGATGTTGCCGTCAAGGGCGATGTAGGAGAGGTCATATTGCGAGGCTTCGATTTCCATGTGATCTTCTTCATCGTAGTCGCGCAGATCACGGATCCGCAAATGACGGAACAAAGCGTTGTCATCGAAATTGAGCTTGGCATCAAGGCAGATCAGATTGCCTTCTTTGGTCAGAACCAGGGGGTTGATTTCCAGCAGTGAGCAGTCAGACTCGACAAAGGCGTTGTAAAGCCCTTTGAGAACCAGCACCGCCTGTTTGACCTGCGGCAAAGCGAACCCCAATTTAAAGGCGACCTTGCGCGCTTGAAATGCGGTGAGCCCGGTGAGGGGATCAATGGGCTCAAAAAAAAGCTTCTCGGGGGTTTTGGCGGCGACTTCCTCGATATCCATGCCCCCTTCAGCCGAGGCCATGAGGGTGACCTTGGAGGTTGCACGGTCGACCAGAAAGGAAACGTAAAATTCATCGGCGATATTGCACCCCGATTCGATCAGAATGCGTTTAACAATTTTACCTTCGGGGCCGGTCTGATGGGTGACCAGACACATTCCCATCATCTCGCGCGTGAACTTTTTAACTTCGTCAGCGGTTTTGGCAATTTTTACCCCGCCGCCCTTACCCCGACCACCCGCGTGAATTTGCGCCTTGACCGCCCAGGGACCATCGCCCAGTCGCCGGGCCCAGTCGCGCGCGGAATTGCTGTTGTAAACGACATGACCCTCGGGAACCGGAACGCCAAAATTCCGCAGGATCGCTTTAGCCTGATACTCGTGAATATTCATTGCTCCCTCTTCGGTTGAGGATGACAGGAGGGCGCCTGTGCGGGCGTCCGGCTGATAGGACCGTGATGGCTGCGCCATCGGCTTGTTTTTAAATGACAGCGCCACCTGGTTCCATGGCACCCGACTGCGTATACACCCGCACTGGCAGATTGTCAACTGGTCTGACCACGGGTGATTGAAACAGAAGAGCTTCTACCGAGACGGGTGAGGGACAAACCGCAGCCTTGGCCGCGAACCACAGATTTACACAAATCAACACAGATAAAACTCTAAAACGCAGGATTTAATAATTGGTAACCTGAAAAGCTCATGCGTTAACTTCTCCTGCGAAAATCTGGGGTTATCTGCATCCAACTGTGGTTCGGTCTGAATCTGGCGTTCAAGGATGCGATGCCCGCTGTTCCCCACATCCTTGTGTGATCCACTGCAGCAGTTGCTGTGTTTTTTGCTTAGCCCTCAGCGTTTTTGCCAGTCGGCCATGAACTTGGCAATCCCCGCATCCGTCAGGGGATGTTTGGCCAGTTGCAGCATTACTCCATAGGGAATGGTGCAGATATCGGCGGCCACCAGCCCGGCGTTGAGCACGTGCATGGGGCTGCGCACCGAGGCGACAATAATTTCGGTGTCGTAACCATAGTTATCAAAAATGGTACGAATCTGCTCAACCCCGTCCATGCCCTCGTGACCGATATCATCGAGACGTCCAACAAAAGGCGATACATAGGTGGCACCCGCCTTGGCAGCTAACAGCGCCTGCAATGAGCTAAAAATCAGGGTGACGTTGGTTTTAATGCCCTCGGCGCTGAAGATCCGCGTCGCCTTGAGGCCGGCTTCGGTCATGGGCAGCTTAACCACAATGTTTTGATGGATGGCTGCCAGTTCGCGCCCTTCCTTGAGCATACCTTCGGTATCCAGGGCGATGACTTCGGCGGAAATCGGGCCATCGACGATGCCGGTAATTTCGGTGATCACTTCCTTGAAATCGCGCCCGCTTTTCGCAATCAGGGACGGATTGGTGGTGACCCCATCGACTAACCCCAATGCATTGGCGGCACGAATTTCGGCCACTTCGGCGGTATCAATAAAAAATTTCATACAGACTCCTGATGAAGTAAAAAAGAGCGAATCGTTTCAGCTCTTGTGGGTGTATTCTTTACGGCACTTATGTGAACAAAAATAATGTTGCTGCCCGCCAACGCGGGCACTTATCGCCTCGCTGACCGGCAGATATTTCCCACATTGGGGATCTTCCACCATGGTTTCTCCTTGAGGGTGGTGAGTAGAAAAGTTCCGGTCTTTGGGGCGCTGACGCCGCGCTGGAAAAAGCAGTTGGAAAAAACTGTAGCCCAGAAAAAAAAGCAGCGCCAGTAAAAGCAGCTTAATCATAAAAAATCACCAGTTTGTGTCCCGTTGATGAATATCGCGCGCCTCTCCCAGAGCATCAAGATGCTGCTGGATTGTCAAACCCGTGCGCGGATGAATCAATGTCGGTATCAGTTGTGCCAGGGGCAGCAACACAAAGTGCCGCTCAGTTATGCGAGGATGGGGCACCTGCAAACCCACATCATCCAGCAGCCAATCGGCATAAAAAAGCAGGTCAATATCCAGGGTGCGCGCTGCCCACCGTTGGCTGCGACAGCGTCCAGCCCGGTTTTCAATGGCCAAACAAACATCCAGCAGTTGGCGTGGTCCAAGGCTGGTGGTTATTTCCACCACGGCATTCAGATAGTCGGGTTGACCCTCTGGTCCGCCGATGGCGGGCGTCTGGTACAAGGCAGAGGATCGTCCCTCCGCAATAGCAGGGTGCGCGAAAAGCTGCTGCCGTGCACTCAGGAATGTCGCACGGATCTCACCCAGATTCGCGCCAAAGCCCAAAAATGCCCTGTAGGAGATCGGCTCATTCATTGCCCACGCATTTAAACACAGGCACCCCCGGGAAATCAATTTGTCGATGGCCGGTTCGCCAGGGCCGTCGTGACGGCTAACGGCAGCTGTCAAAAAAACGACCT
>JAACTI010000142.1 GCA_009993495.1 Deltaproteobacteria bacterium
TCAGCATCCTGGCGCTGGGCCAGTTCGAAGGCACGCATAATCAGGGTCGGATCGGCCGCAAAAGCCTCGACCCCGGGGCCGCTGATTTCACCACGCAACACAGTGAAACCCTCTTCGAGGTTGCGGCGCACAAAAAACCCCAGAATGCGCGAATGGCTCTCTTCAACCTGAGTCGCCTTGAAAATCAGACCGCTGGCCAGATGCTCAACCCTGGTGGCATGAGTGTAATAATCCTGCATAAACTGTTCAACCGCAGGCGCACGCTTGTTGTCGCGATAACCAAGAAATTCGGCGATATTGCTTTGATGTTCAAATAACAGCTGATCGCTCTTGCGCGTCGACAAAAAGTGCAGCTCATTGCGGATCTGCCACAAATAATCGTAAGCGGCCTCAAATTCCACCGCTTCGGCTTCATTGAGAACACCCTTGATCACCAGTTCACGCAGGGACGCCGCCTTGTATTTCACCCGTGCAATCCACAAAGCCGAGTGCAGATCACGCAGACCGCCCTCACCTTCTTTGATATTCGGTTCCAGCAGATAAACCGAAGCACCGTATTTGCGCCGTCGCACCTGATTTTCTTCCAGCTTGGCGCGAATGAATTCCGCTGCGGCATTTTTAAGGAGCACGGTCGCCACCTGAGCGGAAAATTCCTGCCACCCCTGCTGGCTACCGGCCAGCAAGCGCGCATCGAGCATCGCCGTGCGCACGGTAATATCGTTACTCGCCTGTTCCAAACAATCTTTTGCGCTGCGGACAGAATAGCCCACATCAAGCCCCAGATCCCACAACAGATAAAGCATGCGTTCGGAAATAATTTTGCCGGTTTGCTGGTTTTTTTCCGTGCAGTAAAACATCAGGTCAAGGTCGGAACGCGGGTTCATCTCCTGGCGCCCATAGCCCCCCAGAGCCAGCAGCGCACAACCTTCTGTTCCCTGAGGTAACTGCCAGCAGGCGAGCAGAAAGAGCTGTTGATTTAAATGATCAAATAACTGGGACAAAGCCTGAGTGACCGCCAGTCCGCTGGCGCCCTTACGGTGAAAATTTCTGATCAGCTCCAGTTGCTGATCGAGAAAATTGCGGCAAAGGTCAAGGATTTGAGGCCGGGCATCATCAAAGGATGCGGCCTGTTCAAGCAGCGCTAAGGGAGAAAAACCCGCATAATCGGGCTGGTATATTCGCATGATATGTTCACTCGTAAATAGACAGAAAAATTAGTGACGCGCGGCCACCTGCTGTAAGGCCGTCTGGTATTTTTTCACCCCCAGAACAATCGCATCCGCGACACGTTTCTGATAACCGGCATCATTCAGGCGCTTTTCTTCGCGATGATTGCTGATAAAGGCAGTCTCCACCAGCACCGATGGCATGGTCGCGCCCAGCAGCACATGAAAGGGACCCTGTTTGACCCCCAGATTTTTTAGTGGCGCGTAAGAGGGTTCCAGATGTTGCACCAACGCCTGTTGAATTTCCGCCGCCAAACGGCTGGATTCATTAATTTTTGAGTTCGCCATCAAATCAAACAGGATCGCTTCCAGATTCGACACATCCTCTAAAGATGTTCCGTTTTCGCGCGCGGCAACTTCGGCAGCCTGATTGTTTTTCGACAGGTTCAGGTAGTAGGTTTCCAGGCCGTAGGCGTTGCGATTGGTGCTGGCATTGGCATGCAAAGAAATAAAGAGATCGGCCCCAACCTGGTTGGCGTAGGCGGTTCGATCCTTCAACGGCAGATAACGGTCATCTTCACGAGTTAACAGCACTTTGCACCCCAGGGATCTGCGCAGTGCCGCCGCCAGCCGCTTGGCCATCTGCAAGGTCACATCTTTCTCACGGGTTTTGCCGCGGCCCAGGGCGCCGGGATCTTTTCCGCCGTGTCCGGCGTCGACGACAATCAAACGAATCCCCTGGCCTCCGCTTTGCTGAGGGACATGCAGAGTGGCAGTGTCGCTCGTAGGGACATCGCGGAGAATATGAGCAATAGAATCATCGAGGCCAAGGAGGGGTACCGCGGATTGCTGATGAGGTGCAAAGGAAGAGTTGCGTACGTCAATGACAATACGTTGAGGATTTTCAAGGCTGAACGCCTTGTAATCGACCTCAGCGGTCAGATCAAGAACAATCCTGATTTTGTTCTGATCGAATCGCCCGGCACGAATTTTCGACACCGGGCTGTTCTGAATCCGTTGCTCTTGCGGCACCCCGGCCCCCAGCGCCACGGGGAAAACGTCGACATACACGCGTGGCTCCTTGCCTCCGAGCTGATGGGGCTCGTAAGACACTTGACCGCTCACATCCAGCACCACGCGGGTATAGTCGGCACCGCTCCAAACCCGAATATCTGTCAAGGCCACAGGCGCTGAAGATGCAGACCTCTCAGCAGGGGGCGCTGCGCTTACCGCGGGTGCCGGCACAGCAGATACGGCCGCCAGTCGATTGAGGCGCAACTGGGCATCGGCCAGCATATCCCCCGGCGGCAATTCAGCGATAATTCTCAGGTAATAATTGTAGGCAGCACGCTGATCAGTAAATGTTTCCAGGGCAATTTCAGCGGCGTAGATCAAAGCATCATCAGATAGATGACTTTGAGGAAAGTCTGTGGCCAGCTTTTCGTAAACCTTTTGGGCCTGACGCGCATCATCGCTGTTGCCCGAGGCCCTGGCTAAACCATGCCAGGCGCGCCCGAGCAGATAACGCGCATCATCGCGCCGCTTGCCCGCATCAGCCGAGGCCGCAAACTCTTCAAGGCCGACAATCACTTCCAGCCAGTTCTGCCGCTGCTGCTGCTTGAGCGGAGAACCGAGTAACGTCAGATAGTCACCGCGCACGTCCTGATAACGCTGTTCCACCGTCAGTGCCCAGACCGACGGCGAATAAGTGAGTAACAGTAGGCTCAGCATAAAAATATTTAGAAAATATTTCACAGCAGCTTCTTCAATTCATCCAAGAGACCCAGGGCCTCAAGGGGGGTTGTGGTTCCAATATTAATCAGCGCAAGACGTTCACGCACAGGATCATCTGTCGGCTGAAAAAGGTCAAGTTGTGGGCTTAAGGCTCGGGTCGGATTTTTTTTACTGCGCCCGATGCGCGGTTGCTGGCCGCTGACAAATTCGCCCGATTCAAGATTCTGCAGAATTTCCCGTGCGCGTTCAATCACCGGCGGGGGTAAACCCGCCAAGCGGCCAACCTGAATGCCGTAAGAACGGCTGGCACTGCCGGCGACAATTTTACGCAGAAAGATAATCTGATCACTCCATTCCTTGACCGCAATAGTAAAATTCTTGATGCCTGGTCGCGTTAGACAAAGATCGGTTAATTCATGATAATGGGTCGCGAACAAAGTACGCGCGGCAACCTCTTTATTGTCATGCAAATATTCCGCCACCGACCAGGCGATACTGACACCGTCAAAGGTTGAGGTACCGCGACCGATTTCGTCAAGAATAATCAGACTGCGACTGGTGGCATGACGCAGGATATTCGCAGTTTCGTTCATCTCGACCATAAAAGTCGACTCCCCCCTGGCCAGATTATCACTGGCGCCAACCCGGGTGAAGATCCGATCAACCACGCCAATACGTGCCTGGGTTGCAGGTACAAAGCTGCCCATCTGAGCCATCAACGTCATCAGTGCCACCTGGCGCATAAAGGTCGATTTACCCGCCATGTTGGGCCCGGTGATAATCAGCAGCTGATTTTCACTTAAATCGAGCTGGACATCGTTAGGCACAAAGGGTTCGTGCAGATTCATCTGCTCAACCACCGGATGCCGACCGGCTTCGATCATCAGTAGATCGCCGGCATCAATCTGCGGGCGCACATAATGACGCTCATGGGCCAGATCGGCCAAAGATTGTAAAACATCGAGGCGCGCCAAGGCATCGGCGGTTTGCTGAATCCGAGCCCCCTGCCCTGCAGTGTTTTTGCGTATCTGCTGAAACAACTCGTATTCCAGTTCAACCAGCCGTTCTTCGGCACCCAGAACCTTAGACTCGTATTCTTTCAAGGCCGGCGTGATAAAACGTTCGGCATTGGCCAGGGTCTGTTTGCGCAGGTAATCGTCGGGCAGGCTGTCGGAAAAACGCCGTGGAACTTCGAGAAAATAGCCGAACACCCGGTTATATTTCACCTTGAGGACACTGATACCGGTGCGCTCTTTTTCCTGCTGCTCCAGCCGGGCGATCCAGCCCTTGCCTTCGCGACTGATATTGCGTAATTCATCGAGTTCGGCATTGTAACCATCGCGGATGATGCCGCCATCCCGCAACACAAAGGGAGGATCATCCACCAGGGCCCGGCTGATATCTTCCACCAGTTCGGGCAACAGATCGATCTGGGCGCGCAACTGCTGCAAGAGTTCCGCCTTGCGCCCCTGAAGCAAATCATCAATCTGCGGCAGCCGTTGCAATGAATCGCGCAGGGCCACCACATCTTTGGCATTGGCGCTGGCCATGGAAATTTTGCCATTCAAGCGTTCAAGATCATAAACCCCGTCAAGGGCCGCACGTAATGCAATCCGGGCCAGAGAATCTTGCAGCAGCTCATCCACCCCCTCCAGACGTTTTGCAATTTGCCCCGGATCAATCAGGGGATAATGAATCCACTGGCGCAACAAGCGCCCACCCATGGCGGTCACAGTGCGATCAAGCACCCCGAGCAACGAACCCTTCTTGCGCCCGCCGTGCAGAGTAGTGGTTAATTCCAGATTCCGCCGCGTGGCCTCATCGAGCACCATGTGATCGCGAGTGTGATAGGTCGTCAGGCTGCGCACATGTTGCAGTTCATCCATCTGGGTGCGTTGCAGATAGGCCAGCAAACCACCGGCCGCCCGCGTCGCCTGGGGCAGATCCTCGCAACCAAAGGCCTGCAAACCGGCGCAATGAAAAAAGTGACACAGGGTTTCAATGGCGCGATCAGCCTCAAACTCCCAGTCTCCCAGGCGATTAAGCATCAGGCCATCGGGGTATTTCAAAAAGGCCTGCTGCAAAGCATCGCCCTCTTCACCCTCGGGCAGCAGCAATTCGCGCGGCTGAAGCGAGGCCAGTTCACTGGTGACTTTTTCGGGGGTATCAAGCTGCGTCACGCGGAAATCGCCGGTGGTAATATCGATGTGCGCCAGGCCAAAACCGGTGCCCTGCGCGCCCACCAGGGCGAGCAAAAAGTTATTTTCTTTAGGTTCGAGGGTGTCGGTGTCGGTAATTAACCCCGGCGTCACCACCTTAACCACTTCGCGTTTGACAATGCCCTTGGCGGTTTTAGGGTCTTCAACCTGCTCACAAATAGCAACCTTGAAGCCGTTTTCCACCAGCTTGGCAATATAATTGGCGCTGCTGTGATAGGGCACCCCACACAAAGGAATGGCATCTTCATTGCCCTTGTTGCGCGACGTCAGGGTAATCCCCAGCACCTTTGACGCCGTCACCGCGTCATCGAGAAACATTTCATAAAAATCCCCCAGGCGAAAAAACAGTATCGCATCGGTGTAGCTGGCTTTAATTTCCAGGTACTGGCGCATGAGGGGTGTAGACGTTGGCATAGAAGAAACCGATGAATTTCAGGCAGATCGTTCATTTTTGAGCGGAAAGGTTCAGGGCGGTGTATCCTAGCAGATCCCCGCAGCACAGGCAAACTCTCTTGATGAGCAGCGGGATTTAATCGCGGCCGGGAGGCCGCTCCCACAAATCGAGGCTGCCCCCACAACCATGGGGAACACAAGGGCAAAAGATTGCCCCTCTCCTGTGGGAGTGGCTTTCGGGAAAAGT
>JAACTI010000143.1 GCA_009993495.1 Deltaproteobacteria bacterium
AGGTGATTGATTATGACTATCCCTTCTGTCATGCCTGCACCCTGGCGCCCTGCGATTATGTCCAGACCGAGCACTTTGAGCACGATTGTCATGTCCGCACCGAGCCCTGCGGCAGCTGTCTCTGGTGCATGGGGCTCTTTCAGTGCCTGCGATAAGTGTTCAGCACTCATTTTGTGGGAGCGGCTTTTAGCCGCGAAAATCGCCCATAAAGGCGCCGCCGACAGCGTCATTCCGCCCTGATTTTAGCTGAAATCCCAGGTTTGCAGAGTTGAAAATCTGGTTGTCCGACAAGACCACTCGGGGATGACGACCAGTGGGTGGGCAGGTGAATAGTGACTGTCTGCACTGAGTTTCCGGCTGTTGTTGAACGGAATCATCGTCGGCGAGAAGTTTTTCCCCGCATAAATATAATTCCCGTTTTCCGCCGCCGGTTTTGCCCCCGTGAATGTTTGCAGTTGTTCTCTTTTGCTTGCATTTTGTTTTGTGCTATAACTCGCGCCATGTTGCAACTTCGTGAATTAACCAAATATTTTGCTGATCGGGCGATTTTTTCGGCGATTGATTGGCACATTCGTCCGGCGGATCGGATTGGTCTCTGTGGCGAAAATGGTGCCGGGAAATCGACCTTGCTCAAACTGCTGGCCGGGCGGGTTGAAGCCGATGGTGGCCAGTTGCAGTCGGCCAAGGGCACGACTTTCGGCTATTTGCCCCAGGATGGTCTGGAACATCGTGGGCGAAGTCTCTTTGCCGAAGTCCACAGCGCCCTGGAAGAGCTGCTGGCGATTCAGTCCGAATTGAAGCTGCTTGAAGAACGCTTGAGCGGTGATCACGCGCAAGCCGACCTGGATCGTTATGCCGAGCTGCAGACTCTCTTTGAAAGTCGCGGTGGTTATAGCATGGAGGCGGAGGTGGCCAAGGTGCTCTGTGGCCTGGGATTTACGGTTGCCGATTTTGAGCGTCCCTGTGAACATTTTTCCGGTGGCTGGCAAATGCGGATTGCTTTGGCTCGGCTGCTGTTGCAACGGCCCAATCTGCTGCTGCTGGATGAGCCGACCAACCACCTGGATCTACCGGCGCGTGATTGGCTGGAAGATTATCTGCGTCATTATCCCTACGCGGTGGTGCTGGTATCCCACGATCGCTTTTTTCTCGATCAGGTGGTGGATCGCATTGTCGAAATCTGGCATGGCAAACTCACAGAATACCCCGGAAATTACAGCCAATATCTGTTGGCTCGCGACGAACGAGTGCGCGCCCTGCGCGAGGCGAAACGTCAGCAGGATGAAGAAGTTGAGCGCATCGAGGCGTTTATCAGCCGTTTTCGCTATCAGGCGAATAAGGCCTCGCTGGTGCAAAGTCGCATTAAGCAACTCGAAAAAATTGAGCGGATTTCGCTGCCACCGGAACGCAAGCGCATTGCCTTCACCTTTCCGCCACCGCCCAAGGGCGGGCGCATTGCCATTGAATTGAAGGGCGCCGCCCAGGCTTACGGCGAGCTCAGGGTGCTGGAGGCGGTTGATCTGGTGGTTGAACAGGGCGAACGCCTAGCCCTGGTTGGGCCTAATGGTGCAGGTAAGTCAACTTTGATGCGCCTGCTGGCCGGAGTTGAGGCGCCGGTTCGCGGTGAGCGGATTGCTGGCCACAATATGAAGCTGGCTTATTTTGCTCAGGATCAGGCGACCGAGCTTTGTGCCGAGCGGACGGTGCTGGCCGAAATCAGTGCCGATTCGCCTTACGCCATGGTGCCCAAGCTGCGCACTATTCTCGGCAGTTTTCTCTTTTCGGGCGATGATGTTGAAAAACCGGTCAGGGTGCTGTCCGGCGGTGAGCGCAATCGCCTGGCCCTGGCCAAGTTGCTCTTGCGGCCGGCCAATCTGCTCTTGCTGGATGAACCGACCAATCACCTGGATCTTCATTCCAAACAGGTACTGCTTGAGGCCCTGAAGGGTTTCAAGGGGACGATTGTGTTCGTTTCACACGATCGTTATTTCGTTGATCATCTGGCGGGGCGGGTGATTGAGGTTGGTGCAGGCCGTGCGCAGTCCTATTTTGGTAATTACACCGACTTTCTGCGGGCCAAACAGCAGGAAGGGGACAGCAGTCACAGCCGGCAGCGCGTTGAGCAGCAGGTAGCGGTGCAAACTTCCGCAGGGGTGGAAAAAGGCGAGCGTCGCCAGGCCCATAGCGAGCGCAAACAGCAGCAGCGCCACGAACAGAAGCGCCTGCGCGAACTGAGCCAGGTCGAAGAACAGATTGAAACCCTCGAAAAACAGCTGGCCGAGCTGGAACAGCAGATGGCTGACCCTGCAATGTATCAGGATCAGCAACGCTGGCGCACGGCCAGCCAGGCCCATCAACAGTTGAAGGGACGGCTTGAAACGGCCTATCAGCGTTGGGAAAATTTACAGGAATCGGCATGACCGGTGCGCCATCCTTTGTCATTGTACTGACGGCGACCGCTCCAGGGTTGGGCTGTTCGACCTTGACTGCCAATCTTGGGGTGTATCTGCGTGCCCTGGCCGAAGACATGCCCCTGGGCGTGATTTCTCTGGATGCGGCTTTTGATCCGGCGGGTTTTTTCAGCCTGACCTCGATAACCCAAGGTGGCGACTCCGTTGCCGAAACTGAATCTTTGCACTGGGGCCAGTTTGGGCTTCACTATCTGGCCCAAGCCGTCACTGCTGAACGGGATGCCGCGCAATTTCGACGCTGGCTTGGTCGCTTGAACTATGACGGAGTTCTGTTGATTGATGCCGGGCAGGCCGACAGTCACCGAGCGCAGGCGGCAATTCAGGCGGCGGATCTGTTGCTGGTGGCGCTGCCGGGCGCGGGCAATCCCCGCCAGTTAATGGGCGTGCGTCAAACCTTTCGCGCTGGGGGGGCGAACGAAAAATTTTTATGGCTGCTGCCTTCATTGCTGCAAGACGTTCAATGCAGCGTCGAAGCCCTCAACGGGTTACGCTTTGCCGCAGGCGAGCGGGGTTTACAGGTGGTGCCGGGCGAGTTTTTGTCCGAGGCGGCGGTGGCGGCCATTGCCGCGCAAGTTGGGGGCAGTATTTTAACCCGCGCCCGCGAAAGTTGCGCCCATGAATTGTTGTTTAACCTGGCACGGCAGCTGCTCGACGCCGTTCAAGCCGGGCCCGACCCTGCCTGCCGCTTGCAGCGTTTGTGGCAGGATGCTCTGTTGCCGCGACCTGCGCGGCGCGTTGCTCTGCGCTGTCCGTTGTGTGATCAATTGGCCTTGACCGGCGCGGTGCATTACGTTGAAAGTCTGCCCCAGCGGCGACGATTGTTGATCCACGCCTGCTGTCTGAAATTGCTGATAGTGGGTACGGGTCTTGAGTCTTTTCAGCAGACGCATCAGCCTGCGGTGCTTGAACTTGGTCGGGACACCCTGGGGGAAGCGGCTGAATTGAAACTCTGGGTCAAAACATGTGTTGGTTACGAAGTCGCAACCATAGAGGCCGACGATGAGAGTGGCTGGCAGCCGTTGGTGAAGCTTGCCACCGGCAAGACTTTGCGTGAGCAGTTTCCGACTCTGGTGGTGATTTATCCCGCCAAAGAGGGCATGCAGGTTCTTGCTGCGTCTTGGGCTGCTGAGCGCGCCAAGCTGCGCCACCAGATCCGCATGGAACTGGCGGCAGATTTGGCCTGACTTGAGCGAAATTTTCATTTTGCGCCGCCACGCCTGCTGACATAGAATAAGCGCCGGGCATCTTTCAGGTTTTTATCGACAAGCTAGAAACGAGAATGCGTATGATTGTGTTACCCAGGGGCAATTCAGTGAAAGAAGGGGTCAACCCGGCACGGGTGAATCTTCCCGAAGCCATGGATCGTTTGGCCGCCAGTTCTTTTTCGGGCTATTTACGTTTTGATTCTGCCAAGGGTTGCGCGGTTATTGTTTTTCGCCAGGGACAGCTGATCAGTGCCTGCATCCACAATGCGGAGAACGCCGAAAAAACGATTGCCTATGATGCTCTCGTGCGTATTTTTGAAATGTCACTGTTTGAAAAGACGCAGCTGAATATCTATCGTTTGACCCCCGAAGCGGCGCTGCATATACATGCGGTGTTGCAGGCGGATTACGTCTATCAGGGCCGCGAACTCGCCCAGCTTGATGTGGCTGAACTGCTCACCGAAATTGCTCGCGACCGCCTCAATTGTTGCGTGCGGGTTTACGCCGCCGGCCGGACGGTGCTGATTTTTTATGCTGACGGCCGGTCGCTGGGCTTTTTCCATGAGGGAGGTCATGCGCTTGAAGACACGGCCAATCTTGACACGGCCGTATCAAGGTTGCCGGGGGCTAAACTTGATTTACTCAGCATAACCTTTACCGATGCCAAGCGCATGGCCGATTTGATGGCTTCAGCAGATCTGGCCCTTTTGTGGCGCCGGGTGCGTAATCGCTTGCAGGCTGAGCGTCTGGCGGCGCAGAACCCCCGGTCTGACCCTGATACCGAAGAGCTTAGGCAACGGCGACAGCGGGTTTTCACGCTGTTACGTGGAGTTGCTGAACGTCATGTTGGCAAGTTTGGCGTGTCGCAGGTGGACAAATCTTTTAAAAATATCAGCCTTCAGTTGAACAGCGAAGAAATGAGTCAATTTTACGCCGAAGTTGCACGTCTGACCAAGTTAGCCGCCGGCCCAACCAAGTTACGGCAGATGATTGATGAAATGCGCCAGCGGGTCGAATCCTTTCTTTAGCGCCCTCCTGCTAGTGGCTAAAAATAGCCATTCATGGCAAACCTTCGCCATTTGGGGGTTTGCGCTGATTTTTCTGCGTGGAAATGGGGCTTTATTCTTGACCGCACTCCTTGGTTCAACTATATCTAGCAATCTATTCAAACATTGTTTTTACCCCGGGATAAATTAAAAAAAAGGAGGTTTCACCCATGAAATGTCGTGCTCTTTTTCTGGCTTCTCTGCTCTTCTGTTTTGCCCAAGCAGGAGCTGTTCTTGCCGCAGATACCATCAAACTTGGCGTTGCCGGCCCGCACAGTGGCGATCTTGCCCCCTACGGCATTCCCAGCATGAAGGCCGCTCAGCTGGTGGTTAAAAAAATCAACGCCGCCGGCGGTGTGTTGGGCAAGCAGGTTGAGCTGCTGATTCAAGATGATCAATGCAAACCGGAAATTGCTACCAACACGGCGACCAAGCTGGTGACTCAGGGAGCCGATGTGGTTCTGGGACACATTTGTTCCGGTGCGACCAAGGCAGCTCTGGGCATTTATAAAGACGCTAAAATTCCGGTTATCTCCCCTTCGGCAACCAACCCCGATCTGACCCAGAGTGGTGATTATCCCAACTTCTTCCGGACGATTGCCTCCGATGACATGCAGGCTAAACTGGCTGTTGATTTTGCCATCAATACGCTAAAAGCCAAAAAAGTTGCGGTGCTGCATGACAAGGGCGATTACGGTAAAGGCTTCGCCGAATTTGCCAAGAAATTTCTCGATGCGTCCGCTAAGGTCGAGGTCGTGTTGTTTGATGGCATTACCCCTGGGGCGATGGATTATTCCTCCATTATCCAGAAAGTTCGCAAGGAAAACGCCGATGTCCTGATCTTCGGTGGTTATCATCCTGAGGCATCGAAGTTGGTGGCCCAGATGAAGCGCAAGCGCATGGATACGGCTTTTCTGTCGGATGACGGCGTTAAAGATGCCAGTTTTGTCAAGGTTGCCGGTGAGGCGGCTGAGGGGGCATACATGACCGGGCCCCGCGATCTTTCGAATATTCCGATTAATGCCGCCGCCACGGCTGAATTCAAGGCCGCTTACGGTGAAGATCCCGGTGCGTTTTTTCAGGAAGGCTACTCCGCCGCCCTGGCGCTGCTGAATGCGATTGAAAAGGCGGGTTCGACCGATTACGCCGCCGTGGTCAAGGCCCTGCGTACTGAGTATGTTGAAACTCCCGTCGGGCGGATTAAATTCGATAATCGCGGCGACGCCGAAGGTGTTGGTTTCTCGGTTTACACCGTTAAGGCGGGGGAGTTTAAAGAGCTGAATTAACCGGTCTTGCAGCGCGACCTGGTGCTGCAACCCAGGGGCTTTATTCTTCTGTTTAGCTTAGTTTCAGGGGATCGGCCTTGGCCGGTTCCCTGAAATTTTGTGCGCAGTGTTTGCTTACGCCGCTTAGCGCGATTTTCTTTCGCCTTGCCGTCTGGTTTGAACATTCATGGAATATTTTATTGAACTTTTTCTCGGCGGTCTGACCCGGGGAAGTATTTATGCCCTGATTGCCCTGGGTTACACCATGGTTTATGGCA
>JAACTI010000531.1 GCA_009993495.1 Deltaproteobacteria bacterium
CCCATACTTCGCCGGTGCAGATTCGCTCGATGCTTAAGCAGAATCCGCCTGTGCGCGTTATTGCGCCGGGGACTGTTTATCGACGTGACTCCGACATTACTCATAGCCCCATGTTTCATCAGATCGAAGGTTTTCTGGTGGATCGTCAGGTCACCTTTGCCGATCTGAAGGGCATTTTAACGCACTTTTTAACCCGCTTTTTCGGAACTGATCTGGGGGTACGATTTCGTCCTTCTTTTTTCCCCTTTACCGAACCCAGTGCTGAAGTTGACATTGCCTGTGTCATCTGCGGTGGCAAGGGGTGCCGGGTGTGTAAGAATACCGGTTGGCTTGAAATTTTGGGTTGCGGCATGATTGACCCTGAAGTTTTCAAATCGGTTCATTATGACAGTGAAAATTACAGTGGTTTCGCCTTTGGTATGGGGCTCGAACGGATTGCCATGCTTAAATATGGGGTGAGTGATCTGCGTCTTTTCTTTGAAAATGATCTGCGTTTTTTACGCCAGTTCTGAGAGTGAATAGGTTATTGCCATGATAGTTACCTGGAATTGGCTACAGGAATTTGTCGATTTCTGCGGAACCCCACAAGAACTTGCTGATCGCTTGACCATGGTTGGCCTTGAAGTTGAGGGTCTTACCCATCTGGGCGCCGAACTCGATTCGGTTGTTGTCGCTCGTTTGGAGCAGGTTGAAAAACATCCGGATGCAGAACGTCTGACGTTGTGTCAGGTTAATAACGGTAAAGATATCGTCCAGGTGATTTGCGGCGCCAAAAACCATAAGGCCGGTGATCTGGTGGCCTTCGCTCAGCCCGGCTCAGTTTTGCCCGGCGATTTTAAAATTAAAAAATCTAAAATTCGCGGGCTCGAATCCCAGGGTATGCTTTGCTCCGAAAAAGAATTGGGGCTGGCGGTGGAATCCGAAGGCATCATGATTCTCGATGCGGCGGCGCCTCTCGGGATGCCGGTTTTCGACCTGCTCGGTTTAAAGGACAGTGTCTTTGAAATCGGCCTGACGCCCAATCGCCCGGATTGCTTAAGTCTGGTGGGGATTGCGCGTGAAGCTGCGGCGCTCTCTGCGCGACCGCTGCGTTTGCC
>JAACTI010000532.1 GCA_009993495.1 Deltaproteobacteria bacterium
TAAAGGGTTTGCGCCCGTTTCACATCTTTCCAAAGCACCTCTGTGCACCATCGATTCTCCCCATCCTCCAGCCTTTCTTTCTCTGTTTACCCCCTGATTCTCTGTTTTCTCCGGACCAAGTCCGAAGCTCGTCCGGAAAGCTACATCCTTGATTGATATGGGTTTGCGGCTGATTGCCATTTTGGGCGGTTGTCTTAGGTCTTCGTTCGATGCCGCAACCGGACGTTTTTTTCGAAATCGCCCGCCTCGGCCATGAAAAGAAGCGCGGTCAACTCCGGCTTCCCGCCCCCTAAAGAAGAAAAGCCGACGCTGATGGTCGGCTCTCTGGGGCGGTCTCCGGTCTGGTCGTCAGTCGGTGGCGAAGCCGAACTGGCGGCGCTGCTCGGCCCAGTCCTCGGGGAAGGTCTTGGGCAGCTTGGCCAGCGAGAGCCCGTTGGGTTCCTCGCCGTTGATCAGGGCTTCCACGATGTCGGGGGCCAGAGTCGTGAGCTTGAGGATGCGGGCCACATACGAGCCATCGACGTCGAGGGTACGGGCAAGCTCGCTGATGGACTTGATCTGGCAGGATTCGAGGATGTCGGCCCAGGAAAAAGCCCTTGCCAGAGCCTGGAGGACGGCGGACTGTACCGGCTCCTGCGCCCCGGGGATATCTCCATCCAGGGCCTGGGGAGCGATGACCGTCTTGCGGCCACGCATGCGCCGGATCAGCATCGGGATGTGGATCTGCAGGTTGCCGTTGTCGGCTACGGTAATGGTCGGCTTCATTTTCATTGGCTTGCCCTCCGTTCAGTGACTTCGCAGGCCAGACCGGCCAGCTCGGCGATGAGCGTTGTCAGCCCGTTGGTGCGCAGCTCCATGTCGATTCCGGTCTCGCGGATCTCGACCTTATCCACCAGGAGGCGGATGAGCCGGTTTCGCTCCACCGGGAAAAGGTCTTCCCAGAAGCCTTCGACATTCTGGAAGGCCTCCGAAACGTCCTGTTCCGTGATGCTGTTCCCCCGGTAGGCTCTGCATCGCTCGCTCACGTGCGTCAGTTGTTTCGAGAGCTCGACCGCCTGGCGGTTGACGGTCGTCAGCATCTCGGCCTTGCCCGGCTGATCGCTGCCGGGTTTCATCAGTTCGAGTGCCTGCTCTCTCGCCTGTGACAGCTCCAGCTCGAGTTGGGCTTTCTGCTTGAGCAGCCGCTCCCGCTCCGCCTGCTCGATGTCCCGGGCCGCGAAGAAGGTTTTGGCCACCAGCGTCGGCGTGCGAAACACCGCGCTCAACTGCTCAATCACGGCCTGCTCGATGTCCCCGGCGGGAATCCGTTTGAGCGGGCACCGGCTCACGGTCCGCTTGCTGTCCTTCTGGCAGATGTAATAGGTGTAGTGGCGGCCGTTCTTGCGGGCGTAGGTCGGTCCCATCGCGCATCCGCAGTGGCCGCAGCGGATGACTCCTTTCAGCGGGGCGACCATTTTGGTTCTGGCCATGGACACTTTGACCGGTTTGTTGTCAGCCAGGATGGCCTGCACCTTGTCCCAGGTCGCCCGGTCGATAACCCCCTCGTGCTCACCAGGGTAACTACGGTCCTTGTGGGCGATCTCGCCGATATAGATCCGGTTGTTCAGCAGCCGGTAGATGTGCCCTGTATTCCATTCGGAGCCATCACGGACTTTGCCTTTCTTGGTGGTCCAGGCCTTGGTGTGGTAACCCTGTTCGTTCAGCTCCTGGCCAAGTTTCTTGGCCGAACCAATCTGGATGAAGCGGCGGAAGATGTACTGCACCGTCCTGGCTTCATCGGGGTTGACCAGCAGTTTTTTGTTCTCCCGGTCGACGTCGTATCCGAGGATCGGCACGCCGCGCTTTGGACGCCCGACCGGGGACTGGGATCTGATCCATGGGGAACTGGTGACCTTCACCGACCCGCAACGTGATCTGCCACCCATCGACCGGCTGGAAGGTTTCCGGCCCGGCGGCCACAGCATGTACCAGCGGGTGATGGTGGCGGTGCTTTGCAAGCGCACCTCGATTCCAGCCTGGATCTACCGGATGCCCCGTGTTGAAACCGGCACTCGGCTTGACTCCGGCGTCTGGCATCGAGCGTGATA
>JAACTI010000533.1 GCA_009993495.1 Deltaproteobacteria bacterium
TCAGCTACTCCAAAGAGCATGTTGCTGTTTTGCAGGACCTGAGCGTGGACAAGCACGAGATTCTGGACCGGCTCAAAGTTCGCGGTAAGGCTGATATCAAGTTAGGTCCGGTCAATTTTTCCATCCGTTTCAATGAGGAGGATGTCGGGGGATATATGGAGGGCTATATTGATGGGCCTGTGCGGACGGTGATACGAAGTGTGAACTATGTGCACCTTCCTCTGGGGCTCAGGACGCCGCGGATAAACTGCGACCACTTTTACTATCCTGAATATGCCGAAGTACCCCTGCTCTTATCCATCCAATTTCTCGTCCACAAGGCATCATTACTGCTCACCGCGGATTATCAGGGGTATCCTTTTCATGAGGCCGTGTTTGAGGGCGACGGGAAGCCGACCGTTTTGGAACATGGTGCAACGTCTGTTGAGCCTGGGCCGACCCTGCGGGAGGGCCGGTGGATTGCACTGGCGGGTGACACAAGGACCGTGATCAACCTCTTAAAACTGCCGGATAAAGTGGCGAGTCATGCGACCGCGAGTCTCTATCTTCTCCATGATCCGAAAGCACAGAACAAGCCGGAGACCTATCCCGGCTCGGCGCCTGAAGCAGGATTTCAGATCACAACCAAACCGGGTCTCCCGAAAGGGGATTATATTCTCTATCTGATTTTCTACGTATCACCGGGTCCTTATCTGCCCGGGCTGGAAAAGGAGGCCTTGCGTCTCCTGGATGACAGAATGATCTGGAACGTATCGGGAAAATAGGAATTTCAGGTTTCAAGTTATGAACCAGTCAAGAAGGAGACCGCAGTCATGTCAAATCACTCCAAACCTCTAACGGGGCTTCTTTCATGGGAACCGGTGGACGAACTAATCGAGAGAACCCGGTCCATCGGACCCTGGTATATCCACTCCCCGGAGAAAGGGATGGAGACCCTCTTCGTGGCCGAGGCCGGTGAGGCTTCGGCCTTTCTGGCCGCAAGGATTGAGGATGTCAAGAACCGCAAGCAGGGCGCCGGCTGGGTTTATGTGCACACTCCTGATACTCCTTCATGGATAAAGATCTATGACCCCTACAAGTGCGCTTCCTGCGGCACGAGAAGCCCAAAGGCATGGTGGGAA
>JAACTI010000534.1 GCA_009993495.1 Deltaproteobacteria bacterium
CCCCGGTTTTCCCGATAAGTCGTTTCAGGATAGAGACAATCCCATCATTTGCGCGCGACTACAGTTGACATGTATAATGCCCGCACGCAAAGCCGGCCCGGCAGGGCGACCCTCCTGGGCCCCGAGTCGCCGCAAAACCGACCTCGGCGTAACATCGTCGTAATAAGTCGAGCATCAATAAAACGGCGCCCCGCAAGCTATCCATCCGGCTAGATTTTGCGCTTGACAAGCGCCACTGGAATCAGCTATAGAGTTGACATGTACATCGCCAAGATACCCAATCGTGGTTCCCCTCCAGCCATTCTCTTGCGGGAGGGCTTCAGAGAAAATGGGAAGGTCAAGCAGAGAACCTTGGCCAACCTCACCCAATGGCCGAGTGCAAAAGTGGATTTGCTGCGGCGCGTCCTTCACAACGAAAATCTGACGGCCGCAGAGGATCGCTTCGAAGTCACTTCCTCCTGGCATCACGGCCATGTCGACGCAGTCCTGCGGGCGATGAAGCGCCTCGGCTTCGAGGAGATCATCGCCTCGACGCGCTCGCGCGAGCGGGACCTGGTCCTGGGCATGGTCGCGGCCCGCATCCTTGAGCCGGACAGCAAGCTCGCCACAACGCGCCGGTGGCACACAACGACGCTACCTGCGGAACTCGGGCTAGCCGACGCCGACGAGGATGATCTCTACGACGCAATGGACTGGCTGCTGAAGCGCCAGCCGCACATCGAGAAAAAACTCGCCGCCAGACATTTGACGGAGGGAGGCTTAGTCCTGTTCGACTTGACCTCAAGCTACTTCGAGGGCGTCACCTGCCCCCTGGCCGCGCTGGGCAAAAGCAGGGATGGGAAGAAGGGTACGCTTCAGGTCAACTGGGGCCTGCTGACCGACGAACGCGGCCGCCCCGTCGCCGTCTCGGTGTTTAAGGGGAACACGGGCGATCCGAAAACGCTGATACCGCAGGTCCGGAAAGTCAAAGAGGACTTCGGCATCAAAACGATGGTGATCGTCGGCGACCGAGGCATGATCACGCAGACGCAGATCGACGAGCTCAAAACGATCGATGGCGTGGACTGGATCGCGGCGCTCAAGCCCGCTGGGATCAAAAAACTCGTCGAAGACAAAACCGTGCAGATGGAGTTGTTCGACAAGCGCAACCTCTTCGAGATCACGCACCCCGACTATCCGGGCGAGCGTTTGGTCGCCTGCCTGAACCCGGAGCTTCGCAAGCTGCGCGGCCACAAGCGCCAATCCCTGCTCGAGGCGACAAAGCTGGAGCTGAAGAAAATCCAGACCATGGTCGCGCGGGGAAAACTCAAGGGCAAGGGTGCAGACGAAATCGGTGTGGCCGTCGGCAAGATCATCAATAAGTACAAGATGTCCAAGCATGTCGTGCTGAACATCCGGGACGGCTTCTTTGAATTCCACATCGACGAGGAGAAGGTGGCGGCTGAAACCGCGCTCGATGGGTTTTACGTGATCCGCACGAGCTTGGATAAGAAGCAGGCATCCGCGGAAGACGCGGTGCGGCACTACAAGAAGCTCACGCTCGTCGAGCAGGCCTACCGTTCGCTCAAGACCATCGACCTCAAGACCCGCCCGATCCGCCATCGCACCGAGGACCGGGTCCGAGCGCATATCTTCCTGTGCATGCTGGCCTACTATGTGGAGTGGCACATGCGCGAAGCGTGGCGGGAAATTTTATTCTGCGATGAAGATCAGGAGGCGAAGAATACCCGCGATGCGGTGGCGCCGGCCAAGCGCTCGGCGGCGGCGCTGCGCAAGGTCCATTCGAAGGTTCTGAGTGATGGCAGCGAGGT
>JAACTI010000535.1 GCA_009993495.1 Deltaproteobacteria bacterium
TCAGCCCGAGTCATCTCCCGGTGATTTGTCACTAAGAGCCAGAATCCATCGAGTCTTCCCGCCTGGAGCATCTGCGCTTCATCCACACAAACCGTCCCATGATAAGTGCGGATCTTATACTCCGATCCATCAGGGGATTTACCTTTGACGTGTGTCATCTGCAATTTAATACTGACAAAGTCGGTCAATTTGTCTTTAGCAAGTCTGCCCTTGAACTTTTCAGATGTCGGTTTCCGCTGTCGGGATTTCTTTGCTGCGCACAGTTCGATGTTGAGTTCTTCTACGAATGCTTGAAAATAGGCCACAGCATTTTTTCTCCCGTGGCGTTGGTCTTTGAACAACTGGGGGTTAAAACAGAGGATGTAGCGACGCTCGCCGACCACTTTTACTTCGCGATAAAAGGTTTCATCGTTAAGCTTGGCGAAGCCTGGCAAGTCGGCTGTATGCACATCCCTGCCGTCGAAATCCAAATGAGAGAAGACTGTGAAATCAAGTCCGGTGATAGGCTCCAGTTGGCTCTTATCCATCGCCGAAATATACTTGATTTTGGAAGTCTCCAGAAGCGCGAGATTGTCATCGGATACCATTCCGCGATCAAAGACCAGCGTAGTTTCATTTATTTTGAAGCGATCTTTGAGACGGCTGAGCAGCCAGGTAATCGTCTTCGCATCGGCTGTTCCACCCGGCAGTACCTCCCAATAAAAAGGCAGGCCTTGCTGATTTACGACCAAAGCCAGAACAATATGATTGTGATAGCCCTCCTTGCAATGTCCCCATTTCATCAACACGCACCGCGTCCCTGTGAATGTAGTGCTGGACAAATCGTAGAAGACGGATTTCATGGAATTCGGATCATCTCGGCTTATCCGTTCGAATAAATGCTTGCATATTGACTCTTTGTGCTTATCGATGGCGTCCAGCTCGCGAAAGATACGAGAAGGATTGACAAGTTCAGGATCAGTGTCAAGCATCCATGGCAA
>JAACTI010000527.1 GCA_009993495.1 Deltaproteobacteria bacterium
CGGGGCAAGATCCAAAGAGCTTTCGGCCAGCATAAGCCAGCGGCGCAAGAGCTGAAAAGACTCAGGAGAAAAAAAATCATAGAGTAAACGGCTTTCTTCAACCGCCGTCTGCACCACCCGTCCCGTTCCAAAGGGAACCCGGGTCGAAAATCGGGCCTCCGGCTGAACCAGAGTGCCCCTGACTTCGGCGATGCCATCAATTTTAGCCAATTGCTGCAAAAAGTAAAAATCTTCTCCAGCCTGACGACGTTTCATACCGCCCGCGGCGACATAGACTGATGCCCGGCAGGCCATGGCGCTGCCGAGGGCAATAAACGCATAGGGAGAACCCGCCCAGCGCAGGCCCAGCTGGTAAGAGCGCAGATAGAGTTCATACTGCCGAATGGCATTTTCTGCCGCAGGATCGCCTCCGGCTTGATGCCGAAACGGCAGGGTTGCCGCAGCGCACTGACTTTGCGCGAAATGATCAAAAAGAGCCCGCAGATAATTCGCATCGACCAGGGTGTCGGCGTCGAGGGATACCAGAAAAGGCGACTTTTGCCAATCGAGGCGGTATAAACCAAGGTCAAAACCAATTTTCCGTGCCAGCCCGACGCCCTCTTTGAGGGGAAGCTCCAAACCAGGGGACGCCGCATCACACCAGGCCAGATTTAATTCATCCCTGGGCCGGGTCGCGAGCCAGTGCAGAGTTGCCGCATTATCTCGCCACTCCTCGCTGCTGGCCGAGGGGCGCTGATTTACGACTACAACCACCAAAGTGTGGGCCAGGCACGTGGCTGAACTCCGGGTCAAGGAGGCCAAGGTTGCAGGCAGCGCCCGGCGTTCCGCCAGGGCGGGGATAACGACCAGGGCGTGAAATCCGCCGGTTTGATTGCCAGCCAAAGACCAGGAACCTTGACAGCTACGGCGGGCAAGATATTTCTCAAGTCGTTTCAAATTTGTAGACATTCTCTTTTTGTACCCGGGTTGTTCCCCGCGAAAAAAAATCCATGAACTCCTTGCCACAGAGCGATAATCTGATATCTTTTGATCCTAACTTTCGCTCATGGAGAAAAATTCATGTCATTCAACAGCATTCAAAGCAAAATTGGTGGCGCCCTGATTAT
>JAACTI010000528.1 GCA_009993495.1 Deltaproteobacteria bacterium
GAACTCAGCTACTCCAAAGAGCATGTTGCTGTTTTGCAGGACCTGAGCGTGGACAAGCACGAGATTCTGGACCGGCTCAAAGTTCGCGGTAAGGCGGATATCAAGTTAGGTCCGGTCAAGTTTTCCATCCGCTTCAATGAGGAGGATGTCGGGGGATATATGGATGGCTATATTGATGGGCCCGTGCGTACGGTGATACGAAGTGTGAATTATGTGCACCTTCCTCTGGGACTCAGGACACCGCTGGTAAACTGCGATCACTTTTATTATCCCGAACACGCCGAAATACCCCTGCTCTTACCCATCCAGTTTCTCGTCTACAAGGCATCCTTGCTGCTGACCGAGGATTATCAGGGGTCTCCTTTTCATCAGGCCCTGTTTGACGGCGATAGGAAACCAGCCGTTTTGGAACAAGGTGCGGCGTCGGCTGATCCTGAGCCGACCCTGCGGGAGGGCCGGTGGATTGCACTGGCCGGAGGCATGGGAACAGTGATCAACCTCTTAAAACTGCCGGAAAAAGTGGAGAATCATGCGACCGCGAGTCTCTATCTTCTCCATAATCCGAAAGCACAGAACAAGCCGGAGACCTATCCCGGTTCGGAGCCTGAAGCAGGATTTCAGATCACAACCAAACCGGGTCTCCCGAAAGGGGATTATATTCTCTATCTGATTTTCTACGTGTCGCCGGGTCCTTATCTGCCTGGCCTGGAAGAAAAAGCCATTCATCTCCTGGATGACAGATTGACCTGGAGGGTATTGGAAAAGTAGGAATTTCCGGTTTTAGCCTTTTGGCCGGGAAGGAGACTGCAACCATGTCAAATAACTCCAAACCTTTAACAGGACTTCTCTCTTGGGAACCGGCAGACGAACTGATCGAGAGAATCAGATTCATAGGCCCGTGGTATATCCACTCCCCGGAGAAAGGGTTGGAGACCCTCTTCGTGGCCGAGGCTGGTGAGGCCGCATCATTCCTGGCCGCAAGGATTGAGGATGTCAAGAACCGCAAGCAGGGCGCCGGCTGGGTTTATGTGCACATTCCTGATACTCCTTCATGGATAAAGATCTATGACCCCTACAAGTGCGCTTCCTGCGGCACGAGAAGCCCAA
>JAACTI010000144.1 GCA_009993495.1 Deltaproteobacteria bacterium
AGACAGACCCGATCCAGCCCGGCCTGCGCCAAAGCGCATGCCCGTGGGAGATCGAGGAGCAAACCATTACTCTGAAAGGCGATGACACCATCCGGGGGCATCACCTGGCGTGCCTGGCGGATAAAATCTTCCAAGTGTGAATGCATCAGCGGCTCACCCACGCCATTGAGGATCAGGGTCTCCAGCGCCCCCAGCGCCGGCAACAAGGCAGCAAAGTTTTTCGCCGACAAATCCCCATCCGGCTGCCCAAGGCTACCGGTCTGCTTAACACACATGGCGCAGTTCAGGTTGCAGCGGGCGGTGGTTTCAACAAAGAGTTTCGTGGGGAGTTGCCGCCGCGCCGGCGAAAGTTCTTGCGTCAAGGTCGACGCTGAATCTAATGGCATGAACACAACCTTTCGCGTAACAGGAAATCATGAGACGCAAGGCGCAAGATGCGAGGAGGAAAAGCGCTCACGCCTCAGCAGTTTAGGGCAAGGGCTCGAACGAAAGCCAGCCCTGCACTTTACAAAGGCAAACAAAAATCGGGGAAGCCGAAGCTTCCCCATCACAAAGAGAGAGTTGAGCCGATGGCTCCTTTCATCCGTCCCTGGAAAACCGCCTGCCAGGGAACAGTTTTCAGATATCAGCTACCTGATAAGATCTTGCGCAAAGCGTGTGAGGGGTCAGAAGGGCAGAGTCCCATAGCCCATCAGATCGATTGCGGGCACGAACAGACAGGTAAAGCTCAACACCAGAAACATCCAGGCCGCGATCTTGGCGTTGACCTTACCGTAGGTAACCCCCACCACGGTCAGGCAAATCACCACAAAGGTAACATTCATGAAGCCCAGATAAGGGGTAATGCCGATATGTGTCGTGCCGTCCGGTTTGAGCCCACCGCCAGTAAAGTAAAGGAAGGCATAGGCTGCACAAACGATAGCCACGACCAGCGCTCCATTGCCAACCGTGCGCATATCTTCAAGACCGGTCCACAGAGCGTGGGCCGTTTGCAGATAAAGAACTCCGAACACAAAAAGCAGTCCGGCCGTGAAGGGATCCTTGAAAAGCGCCGCTTGTAGGATGGCACCAATCACCACCAGACTTCCGACGACCCCGGTGACAAATCCGGTGCTTCGGGCTTCGCCCTTGCCCAGAAACAGCAACCCAACCGGTACCCACATCATACAAATCAGCAAAAGTAGTGCTAACGTCATTGTTATCTCCTTTTGGGGCGTGATTTTCATCATCGCCGCATAATTTAAATTTCGGGTAACTGTTCACCATGCAGAGCCCAAGTCCGCCATGGAACGGGTAGCTGTCGCCCGGATGGCGACAGCTAAGCTCCAGGGAGGAATTCATGCGGCCCGGGGAATGGGGGCCTCGGGCTCTGCGACAACGAAGCTGAATAGATACAATTCTGGCAGACGGCTCATCTTGCCATCTGCAACACATCCGCTTAAAAATTCAGAATCGCCCCGAAAGCCAGAGTGCCGATATCATTTTCATTGCCGGCAGTGGTGATTGTTTCAACATTGTATTCCGCGACCAGCTTCAAGTAATCGTTGATCGCATAGAAAACCGCGCCAATAATGGTCTGGTCTTCCTGTTTTGCCGCCGTATCCAGCTCACTGTAGCCATAGGAACCAACCAGGCGGAATTTGTCGAAGCGGTAAGAGGCTTGAAGCAGATAACCATTGCTGTCGACTTCGTCGCCGCCTTCAAGCAAGGCATCAATGGCCAGCCCAGGCCCAAGCACCTTGCCGATCCCCGAGCCGGTGAACCCGGAACCCGTCAGGCTGAAGCCGGAAAATTTAACATTGGCACCAAAGGACAAACCGCGGGAATCGACATTCCCAGTAGCGCCCTTTTTGGATGACTGGCTCAAAAACCCCGTCCAGGCGGTGACGGATACCTGCTTGAAGCTGGTGGCGTAGGTGAGTTCGCCTTCAACTCGCGGAGCCGTTTCTTCCCCACCTGCTCCCGAGGTTCGTGACGGATCGATGAAACCCAGGGCCAGTTTAAACCCCGCCAGATCCGGGGTGCGATAGGTGATCTGCGCCGAAGGCAAAGGATAGGTATAACCGCTGCCAATATTGCCGAAGGAAACGCCATTCGCATCCAGTCCCGCAGTTTTGCCGAAACCCTGCAGAATTTCATCGAGAAAAATATTGGAGCGATTAAACAAGGTGAAGTCTTTGCCGAACAACACCTGACCCCAGGCCGCATCTACAGTGCCGTAAAACTGGCGCACATCGATGCCGGTTGAGGTGCCAGCCACGTCACTGTCATTGATCGTCACCCAGAAAGACGACCGGCCACCAAGCTTCAAGTCACCAACCTGCTTGGCAAAATTAAAACCGATATAGTTGGGCAGAAAACCCATTTTGACCCGTGATTGTTTTTGACCGGAGTCATCGTCACTGTAAACGTAAAAGGTGTTGAACGACCCATCGGTTGAGAAGGTTGCTCCGTCCTTGTCGTACAGGGGATAGCTGGCGCATGCCAGGGTGCCAAGGAACAACACCAGCAGGCTTGCAAGCACGCCCTTGAACCAGAAAAATGTCAATGCTGATTTCAAAATTTCCTCCTTCAGCCATAGGGCTATAAATAGGGGTCAAACCTGTGGCGACCAAAAGCGCGCCAACCGCCGCCTTTTCGGGCGGATCCCAAACAAAACACTTACTCAGCCGTCGTCGGATCGATGACGCTTTTGATTTCGGCGACACTGTTCGCCGGAAAACCGCCCTGCTTTGCATGCTCAAGCACGGCTTCCTTGTTGGGGGCAATGTAGACGCAATAAATTTTGTCCGCAGTCACATAGCTCTGCACCCACTGAATCTGGGGGCCAAGCGTGTTAAGCACAGCGCAGGATTTTTGCGAAATGCCTTGCAAATCGGCGGCACTGAGCTGTCCCGCCTGCGGGATCTCTCTTTCAATCAGATATTTCGGCATACGAATTTTGTCCTTTTCTCGGAAAAGCAAAAAATTACAAAGCTGAAACTGATGGTTTCTTTTGGTGACGGTTGAAACCTTCTGCAACCCTGGTGCCATTTGCAAAACACCGTTATTTCGGTATTTTCGAGCAGAAAAAACCAAAATTTTCCAGCTGGACTGGGGATTTTTTCACGAGACAATTTTCAGTTGATTGAAAATCTGGCCGCTTACAGCTGGCACAACAAGGATTTGCGGGGGAATGGGGAAAAATTCTTCAACGTTGCAATAATTCCCACTTTTTCGGCCCAAAAAGGAAAATTATTTCTTTTATCTAAAACAATGTTATTGTGAGGGCACAAGTATTGCTTGGTTTTTTTGAAGTGTTTTAACTCCGAATCAAGAGGTTCAGGTCCCCCATGGAACAAAAAAGTCTCCATCAGCACTGCAAGTTTGAAGTTCCTGAAATCATTTTCGGCCGCGGCCTGTTGCAGCAGGTCGGTTCCTGCGCCAGACGTTTGGGGGGTAAAAAAGTTTTTCTGGTCAGCGATCAGGGGTTGTTCCAGGCGGGCTGGGTTGATCTGGCGATCCGCAGCCTGCAAGATGCCGGCATGAAGGTGGTCTATTTCGATCAGATCACCTCCAATCCCAAAGATTACGAAATCGAGGCCGGGCTGCGAGAATATGTGGCGCAGGGATCTGACGTTATCGTCGGGTTGGGTGGTGGCAGTGCCCTGGACGCCGCCAAGGGTATCGCCATACTCAGTGCCAATGGCGGCCAGATTAGCGACTACAAGGGGAATGACAAGATTCACCGCCCGCTGCCGCCCTTGGTTCTCTGCCCCACAACCTGCGGCACCGGCTCAGACGTTTCCCAGTTCGCCGTCATCAATGACACGGGTGAAATGTGCAAATTCACCATCATGAGTCGCTGCATTGCCCCCGACATCAGCCTGACCGACCCCGACACCCTGCGCACTCTGCCCGATGAATATATCGGCAGTACGGCAATTGATGCCCTCTCTCACGCCGTTGAGGCTTATTTTTCGGTAGCCTCCTCAACCCTGACCGATGTCAACGCCCTCCAGGCCCTGACCCTGTTGACCAAGAGTTTCATTCCCGCCGTTCAGGAACGACATGCGGATAACCTAGAAGATCTGTCGCGTGCCAGCCTGCATGCCGGCATGGCGTTTTCCAACGCATTGCTCGGCATAGGTCACGCCCTCGCCCACCCCATTGGCGGCCTGTACGACGCTAATCATGGCGATGTCAATGCCGTACTCTTACCCGAGGTGCTTAAATTTGATTTTCCGGTGGTGCGGCAAAAAATCGCGGGGATGGTGAACGCCTTGGGCTATAAACTTGAGAGCAACGAAAAATTTGCCGAGGAAATGACCATCGAAACCGTAGAAAAAATCCTCGCTGCTGCCGGCGTTCCGCGTGGGCTGAGAAATATCGGGGTCAAGCAAGAAGATTTATCTAAACTTGCAGCACGGGCCATGAATGATGTGTGCCTGCTGACCTCACCCCGCCAGACGGATGTCGACGATCTTCTCGGCATCCTGAAACGGTCTTACTGATGAAACAGATCACACCAACACAAGTTGATGACACTTTCCTCGATGGACTGCTGGGCATCGAAAGTTCAAAAATTGGCTTTTATAGCGATGTTAAGCAAAAGATTCAGGAACTGGAAGCTGCCAACCTGGATCTGAAAATTAAGCGCTCGGAATTGCAGGCGGTCTTTAACGCCATCAGCGACGCAGTGATTATTTATGACAATCTGTCCCTGGTGCAGCATCGCAATCATGTCGCCCCCAGTTTTTTTCACCATGAGTCTCGCCATGGCAACTCGTGCCGGACGCTCTTTCATAACGATCGGGCGACCGACCCCGAGCATTGTCCGGTGGAACGGGCCCTCTGCGGCAAGAGCACCCAGATGGCCTTCTCAAGGCAGCCGTACAACAGCAGCCGTAACAACTTTTATGATGTCATTGCAACTCCGATTACCGACCCGGTCGACGGGAACCGGGCCTTGGTCTTCATCCGCGATGTCACCGAAAAGCGTAACCGCGAACTGCAACTCTTGCAGGCCGAAAAGCTCTCAAGCATCGGGGTACTGGCTGCGGGAGTCGCCCACGAAATCAACAATCCCCTGACCTCGGTAGCCGGTTATGCCGAAGCCTTGCAGCGGCGCCTTCGCGACGACCCGGCCCTGGCTGGCGACCAGCGCCTGCGTGATTTTCCACGGTATCTCGACATTATTGTCCGTGAGGCCTATCGCTGTAAGGGAATTATTGACAGTCTCCTCAGCTTCAGCCGCAAATCAGATGGTTCCTTCGGACGCGTCGATCTCAATGAAATTATCACCGAGGTTCTCGAACTGATCAGACACAAACAGCGTGATTCCAAGATCTCTCTGCGCACAGAACTCCATATCCCCCTGCCCTGCGTTCAGGGAGATGCCAGTGCCCTGCGTCAGGTTTTTCTCAATCTGGTGATGAACGCTTTGCAGGCCATTGAGGAGAAGGGCGAGATCATCATCCGTACCGGCTGCGAAGACAATGACGTCTGCGCCTGGGTCAGTGACACCGGCAATGGCATTGCCCCCGACCGGCTTGATCAAATCTGGAACCCTTTTTTCACCACCAAAACCGTGGGCAAAGGTCAGGGTCTGGGGCTGGCAGTCACCTACGATATTATTGAGAAACACAAAGGAACTATCAGTGTCCACAGCCAGCCAGACCAGGGTTCGGAATTTCTCGTCAAACTTCCACTGACACAGGATCAACGATGAAAAACCGCGCAAAAATTCTGATTGTTGAAGATGAAGCCCCCT
>JAACTI010000529.1 GCA_009993495.1 Deltaproteobacteria bacterium
AAGCGAGGTGATTCTGGTGTCGTCGGGAGCGGTGGCGGCCGGCCGCACTGTGCTGGGACTGCCTGAGCGTCCCAAAACCATTCCGCAAAAGCAGGCCGCCGCCGCAGTTGGCCAGCCACGCATCATGCGCGCCTACAAAGAATGTTTTCGCAGGTGTAATCGGGTGGTTGCCCAGGTATTGCTGACGCGCGATGACCTCTCCAACCGGCGCCGTTATCTCAATGCTCACAATACCTTTGATGCCCTGCTCGAATATGGGGTGACGCCCATCGTTAACGAAAATGATACCGTAGTGATTGAAGAAATTCGCTTCGGTGACAATGATAACCTTTCGGCCATGGTTGCCAGTTTAATGGAAGCCGATCTGCTGCTGATTCTTTCTGATGTCGATGGTTTTTTTAACGGTGATCCCGGTCAAGACGAGAAGGCGCGTTTGCTGCCCCTGATTGCGCAGATTACCCCGGAAATTGAGGCCATGGCCGGCCTTTCGCGTGGAACCCTGGGAACCGGGGGGATGCAGACCAAACTGCAGGCGGCCCACAAGGCAACCTTGGCGGGCATTCCGACCCTGATTGTTAATGGGCGGACACCGGGCATTATTGCCCAGGTGGTTGCCGGTGAGCGCGTCGGTACTTTGTTTCTGGCGTCTGGGTCGAAACTTAATGCCCGCAAACGCTGGATTGCCCTGTCCATGAAACCTCATGGGCATATCCGTCTGGATGTGGGGGCGGTCAAGGCGGTGCGCGATGCGGGCAAGAGCCTTCTGCCCACGGGGATCATTGCGGTCGAGGGCGATTTCGAGCGCGGCGATGCGGTGCATATCTGTGATTCCGGCGGTGTTCCCTTTGCTATTGGGGTTGCTAATTACACCTGCGCTGAGCTGTTGCAGATCAAAGGCCATCGTTGCCTTGAAATAGAACAGATTCTGGGTTACCAATATCGTGATGAAGCCGTTTATCGCGATAACCTGGTCTTAATGCGTGAGGTGACAGAGGAGAACGCCCGATGACGATTGCACAGGAAATGTTGCAGCTGGCAACCCGCGCCCGTGAGGCATCGCGCCTGGTCGCGAC
>JAACTI010000530.1 GCA_009993495.1 Deltaproteobacteria bacterium
AAAGATCTGCAACTTTTGCATTGTTTAAGCCTTTGCCCGCGGCAGCGCAACCCAAAAACAGCTCCCTTGGCCGACGACGGACTCGCAACGGATATCGCCTTCTACTTCGGCCAGCAAGCGCTGACAAACGGCTAAACCCAGGCCGCGCCCCTGGCCGGGGGGCTTGGTGGTGTAGAAGGGGTCGAAAATATGCGCCAGTTTATCAGGGGCAATGCCGCAGCCGTTATCGGTAAGACACAGAATAACCTTATCTCCCCTGGTCTCACCCGTCAGGGAAATTTGGCCACCTTCTCCACAGGAGTCACAGCTGTTGAGCAGCAGATTCATGAGAATCTGTTCCAGTTTATGCCGGGCAATCGCCACTGGCGGTAAAGTCAGGTTCGGTTCGTAGTCGAAATAGAGTCGTTTGCGCAGCCCTTGTAACTCGAGGCGGCGGACGCAATGCATCAACAGTTCCCAGGGATCATAGGATTCGATCCGCGCGGGTTCGGGGGCGGCGTAATCAAGCAGATCCTTGATAAGCAAATCCATCCGCTCGACACAATGCTGTGCTGCACGGACAATTTCGTGAGATGGGGTGGTCGCCAGATCTTTTTGCAACAGGCTGAGATAGCCGGTGAGGGCACCAAGGGGATTGCCGATTTCGTGGGCCATGCCCGCCGCCAGGGAACCGACGCTGGCCAGTTTAGCGCTGCGCACGAGTTCGTTTTGTGTCTGTTGGAGCTCGGTGTTGGATGCCTGCAGTAATGCGATGGTTTTTTGGGTCTGTTCCCGGCTTTGCTTGAGGGAGTCGAGCATCAAATTAAAGCTGTCGGCGAGGTCATAGATTTCACGCGGGCCATTTTTTTCGAGCCGCACATCCAGGTCGCCGGCGGCAATGTGCTGGGTCGCTAGGAGCAGCTTTCGGGTTGGCGCGACAACGTTGCGCTTGATCAAAAAATAGCCTGCCACAACCAGAACTGTGCCAAAGGCCAGAGTATAAACCAGCAACCAGCGTTGGGCGCGGTTGAGCCTAGCGAGGATATCTTCCAGAGAAAACTGCGCCGCCAGTACGCCGCCGCCAGATCC
>JAACTI010000145.1 GCA_009993495.1 Deltaproteobacteria bacterium
AGCTGCAAAAGCCCCCTGCCTGCTGCATGTCGGCACAGTTTTTAAAACCACAGTATCCACACTGGGGCTGGCCCAGGGGTTCTTTGGCCGTTCCAAACAAGACCAACAAACCGGCGGCGTCGAGATTATCGGCATCACGCAGAAAAAAAGCCAGGTCGCAACGGCGACCGATGACCCGCATCTGTTCGGCAATCTGATGTTTTTCCGGATTGCTGACAACTGCGGTTTCGAGCAAATCTTTACCCCGCCCCTTGGGTGCGGTGCGGGCAGCCAGGCACATTTGACGCGCTACAGCTTCCAGCCCCTGGGTTTCAATGGTCTGATTTAATTGCAACATAGGTTTATCCTTTTATTGTTCAGGGGACAACAAAGCAAATTATTCGCGCACAAACAAAGAAAGGCTTTCCAGGTGCCAGTTTTGCGGGAACATGTCAATGGGGCGACTTTCCTCCAGGGTATAATGGTTATCGAACAAAATGGCCATGTCTCGCGCCAGGGTCATGGGATCGCAGGAAACATAAAGGATGCGTTTCACACCCTGACGCACAAGTTCGGGTATCACGTCTCGTGCACCGGTGCGTGGCGGATCGAGCAGCACCAGATCGAAACCCGCGGCACCGGCAAATTCCCGGCACGCCCCCATGGCATTGCGGGCGTGAAATTCAATATTAGGTATGCGGTTAGATCGCGCATTGGCGCGCCCCTGCGCGATGGAGGCATTGAAATCTTCAATGGCGACCACCTGGGCAACCCGGCGTGCAAAAGGCAGACTGAAATTTCCCATTCCACAATAAAGGTCAAGCACCCGCCAACCGACTTGAGGCTGAGTCATGCGCAGGGCCTCGGTGACCAGCCGACGGTTCTGGGTTAAATTCACCTGGGCAAAACCGCCGGCGGCATAAGCCAGATGAAGGGGTGGGACATCTACTTCAATGGACAAATGCGGGCTGCCGCTCACCAGCTGCAAAGATGTTTTGCGCCCGGACTGGATCAACACCGACAGGGGTTGGTCGGCGGACAGTCGACTCAAATGCGCGGCCAAACCCGCGCTATCTTCACCAGTGTAGTGAAAAATCAGCCGTACCTGATTCTGGTCATCCGTTTCCATATCGATTTGCGGAATGTCCTTAACCAAAGAACTGTCCTGCAAGCAACCACGCACCAGGGGCAAGAGCGCATTAAAGACAGGCGCGGCTATGGCACAGCTTGCAACATCGACCACAGAATGGGTGCCGGGCGCATAAAAACCGATCAATAGGTGATCATCCACACTCATCTGGCATTTAAACTGAACCCGACTCCGATAGTTCCACTCAACCGGAGATTCAAGAATGGGGCTGATTTTCTTTGCATCCACCCCGCACTGACGCCGCAGGATATCAGCGAAAATTTGTTCTTTGCAACGCAATTGCTCGGTATAAGTCAGCATCTGCCACTGGCAACCGCCACAACGGCCGGAAACCGGGCAACGCGCGGTGCAGCGCGCCGGCGAAGGCTCGGCAATCCGCTCAATATCGGCTTCGGCGTAACGTTTTTTTTCGTGCGTCAGGCGCGCCCATAAACGGTCACCTGGAACCGCCCCGCGTACAAACACCACCCGCCCGGAAAAACGCGCCACCCCGCGGCCACCAAAGGCCAGGGATTTAATGTCCAGCGGACCAATCAGTCCTTCACACATACAACGCCATCAGGACAAAGGGTTGAAGACATCCGCACTGAAATTCAGGGTGGCGAAATAATCAGCATTGGTTTCAGCGCGCCGAATCAGTTCAAAGTGACCATCGGTACGCAACAAGAGTTCTTGAGGACGCAGGCGACCATTGTATTGGAAACCCATCGCCTGACCATGGGCGCCGGTATCATGAATCACCAGCAGATCACCATCATCAATTTTGGGCAATGCGCGTTGAACGGCAAACTTATCATTGTTTTCACACAAGGATCCCACCACATCGTAAACCTGATCTTTGGGTTCTTGACTTTTGCCCACCACCTCAATGTGGTGATAGGCGTCATACATCGCCGGCCGCATCAAGGCCGACATACAACTATCTACCCCAATGTATTGACGATACGTTTGTTTGGAATTAATCGCCCGGGTCACCAAGGCACCGTGGGGTCCCGTCATGAAACGACCACTTTCCATCACCATCCGCGGCACATAGCCATGGGTTTTCTTGAAGTCGTCGAACAAAGCGCTGATGTCCTGGGCCATTTGTGCAACATTCAACGCCTGTTGATCGGGGCGATAGGGGATGCCGAATCCCCCGCCAATATTCAAAAACTCGAAGCGAATGCCCAGCTCTTTTTCGACCATCTGCGCAATTTCAAGGAGCATACGGGCGGTTTCGACCATATAGGTATAGTCGAGTTCATTGGATGCGACCATCGTATGCAACCCAAAACGCTTGGCTCCGCGGTCACGCGCCAAACGGTAAGCATCTACCACCTGGTCATGGCTGACCCCATATTTAGCCTCGACCGGATTGCCAATAATCAAATTACCGGTTCGTCGCGGCCCCGGATTGTAGCGAAAACACACCAGCTCCGGCATCTGCGGAACTTTTTCAATCAGGGAAATATCATCCAGATTCAGAATGCAGCCACCATCTTTAAGGGCAAAGTGAAATTCTTCCTCGGTGGTATTATTGGAGGTGTACATAATGTCTTCACCCCGGGCGCCGACCTCGCGGCTGAGAATCAATTCAGGGATCGAACTACAATCGAAACCAAAACCCATCTCACGCATAATTTCCAGAATGCGCCGATTCGGCAGGGCCTTAACCGCAAAATATTCCTGAAAACCCGCAAGCGTGGCAAAGGCCGCCTTGAGATCGGCGCCGGTTTGACGAATACCCGCTTCGTCATACACGTGAAAAGGGGTGCCGAAATGCGCCGCAACCCCTTTGATTCCGGGAAGCAGGCGGGCTTGGAAATCGTTGGACATGGGCATAAAAAAACTCCTTGAGCAGTAACCGGCTCAGCACACTGAGCAGACAGATAGAGATTCAGGCAGCAAAGCGCGCCAGTAGGGCTTCAATGCTCCGCAATGTAGCAAAAAAAAGTTCTTTGGCCGGATGCGCGGAATAATCCGCACAAGGCCTTGAAATATAGACAAAACGTGCGCCGCAATCCAAACAGGCAAGCCCGCCGGTCAACAGACGATCATCCAGCAGGGCAATCTGGTTGGTTTGATAATTCCCCAGGGCGGCAATTTTCAGCAGACCATCGGGATAAGGCTTTTTGCGGACGCCATCGATAAAAATAATGTGTGGAAAATTTTCGCGAAACCAGCTGCGTCGCTCCGGTGTCGGTTTATTGCTCAGGATATAAACATGACCGGCGCCGAAAATTTGTTGCGCTTCCGTCAAAGCCTTTTGCCCCAGGGCAACCGGCTGGGGCGCACCATGGGGGCCAAGGACACCGTCAAAATCGAAAACCAGGGCCCTGACACCGCGCTGTTTTAAAGCGGCCAAATCAACATCGGCGGTGGAACCTTGGGCCGCCTGTTTCTGTAACTGGCCCAAAGCCCGACGCTGTCGATGGCCGGCAAGGAAGACATACAGCAGCTGACTCATCACCGAGACCTAACCGGCTGAGGGTTTGCGCAGCAATAGAATGAGAGAGGCGACGTAATCGATCAGAGACCACAGGGTAATCAGCAGCACGCACAGCGCGAGGTAAAAGACCAAAGCTGAAAGGTCGAGATCAAACTGCTGCAGCAGGCCAATAATTAACAGGAGAAAGTAACCGACGCCCTGCCCCCAGGCCTTGACCTTCCCCGACATGCGCGAGGCCATGACCACTCGCTCTTTCATGGCAAAAAGTCGCACGTAACTGACACTCACGTCGCGCAGGGCCATGAAAGCGGGCAACCACAAGGGCACAAGCCCCACCGAAGTTAAGGAAAAATACAGAATCAAGCGCGCAATGGAATCGGTGTAGGGATCAAAAAATTTACCAAAATCGCTGGTCAAGTTATGTTTGCGCGCCAGAATGCCGTCGTAAAGATCTGTCAGTTCGGCCAGTCCGCCCAGCGCGGCAGCTACCAGAATTGTTAGGATATTCAAGCCGAAAGCGGCAAAAAGCATCGCTACTCCGGCGGCGAGAAAAACCCGCGAAACGGTCAAAATTTGAAGATAAACATAGGCGCGTTTCATCTGGTTATACGTCCTGACGTGGGGGTCAACAAATTAAAGGCGAATCTTAGCAGATAAAAATGCCGACGGCCAGCGGTGAAATGAAATTTCCTCATCTGCGACAAACCGGTCAATCTGGTTAAAAAAGAGGGCTAAAATGGGGGGGAAAGTGGGGAGAGAAGCCCGTGGGAGGTGATACTGCGACATAAAAAATAGAGCGCAGCTAAAAGTGGGAGCACGACATTAACCAGAAAGTGGAACAGTAAACCCCGCGTGCGTCCCCAGATTTTCTTCATGGCCGTCAAACGAAAATACTCGTGATCGGACATCAGCCGCAGCAGTGAGACAATCACAACAAAAATGGCAAATAGCGACCTTACCAGATCGAGTTGCATAAGAGCCTCCACAGGCAAATAACAACTCAAAAATAACACCATTCTACAAAATTAGCAACACCCTGCTCTACCCGATATTTTCAGGTTTTTTAGCGATTTCAATAGATAACAATATAGCCGTGACGACGGGCAATAGCAGAAATTTCCAGAACATCGTTTAATTGGTAGGTTTCCCCATCGAGGACAAAAGTGTAACCCCCTTCGGGATTCTCTTTTGCCAAACTGATTAAATATTCGAAGCTCGCCGTTTTAACGGTTTCATTCATGCCTTGGCTTCCTCTCTTTCAAACTCAGGTTCATTCGCCGATAATTTTTACCAGCACACGCTTGCGTCTGCGGCCATCAAATTCACCATAAAATATCTGTTCCCATGGACCAAAATCCAGCTGGCCGCCGCTTACCGCCACCACCACTTCGCGCCCCATGAGGGTGCGTTTGATATGCGCGTCGCCATTATCTTCGCCAGTGCGATTATGCTGATAACGACTCAGGGGTTCGTGGGGCGCCAAAGACTCCAGCCAGCCCTCAAAATCGTGATGCAACCCCGTTTCGTCATCGTTGATAAAAACCGAGGCTGTAATGTGCATGGCGTTGACCAGCAGCAAGCCTTCCTGAATAGTGCTCTCACGTAAACAGTCCCTGACCTGTGGCGTAATATTCCGGAATTCACGCCGGGTCGGAATATCGAACCAGAGTTCTTTGCGATAAGTTTTCATTATTGGAAATTCTCCTTTCAGTGCCCGCAGATCCGGCTGCTCTGCCCTTTCCCCTGATCAAAACATCAACTCAGATTCTCGCCGATTTCATACTTTTCCAGTTTATAGCGCAGGGTGCCGCGGGGGACGTTGAGGATGCGGGCGGTGCGGGCGACATTGCCGCCGGTGATACTGAAGGCTTTGGCGATGAGTTCCTTTTCGACCTGGGCGATGACCTCATCAAGGAGAATCCCTTCGGGCGGGATTTCATAACGAAAGGGCACCTCGGCCTGCGGAGTTTCTCCCCAGATTTCGCGCGGTAAGTGCGCCGGTTTAATCGTTTCGACATTGTGCATAATGCAGATGCGCTCGACCACATTGCGCAGTTCGCGCACATTACCCGGCCAGTGATAACGCATCAGGAGATCGAGGGCCTGGAGCGAAAATTTCTGCATATCCTTGTTA
>JAACTI010000536.1 GCA_009993495.1 Deltaproteobacteria bacterium
GTCGATTCCGACATCGCGCGCCAGCATGCTGGTGGTTCCCGCCCGCAGCAGGGCGAGAACCGGCGGTTGATCGAAGATCTTGCGGGTGTAAAGCAGGGTTAAAACCGCCTGCACCGTGCCATCACCGCCGTTGATAATCAGCAGATCAATGCCCTGTTTGGCGAAATCGATCAGCGCCTGCGCAAGGTCGTGGGGGGTGATCGCCTCGCGATGCGAAATCTGCGGATTTGCAATGAGAAATGCGCCAATTTTAGCGAATCCCCGCTTGTTGCCACCGCTGCGCGGATTAGAAATCATGCCAAGGGTCAGGGTTTTCCTTGCGCCAGCTTCTTCCCGGGACAAGGGGGGCAGCGCTGCCCTCATGAGCGCCGGGTCGTAAAACAGCGTTGGGTCAGGGACGGGTTTTGCGCATTGGGATCAATGTCCAGAAACCAGGAACGCAGAGGGCCGGTTTTTATGCGTTCACGCACCGCCATGCCCAGGCGCAGCAGCAAAAACAGGCTCGACACTAGGGTCCAAAAGGTAACCGCCACCAGCCCCAGGTCGGGTCGCCCGGCACAGAGCCCGACATTGAGCAGAATCAGGTTGGGATTGCGTCGTCCGGTAATTAATCGAAACCAGGAATCGAGCGGCTGCCAGCAGAAAACTCCCGAAGGTTCAAGGGCGTAGGTGAAAGTTCCTTCGACCAGGCGACCGGCAATATAGGCGCCAAAGATAATCCCCATGGCGGTTTTCAGTTCCAGAGGTAAACCCGGCTGCCAGCTTGCCAGGCCCAGCCCCCACACCAGATACAAAAAAGGCGGCGAAATCAGGTCAATGGAATGATCGAACAGATTGCCAAATTGGCTGGAATTAACCGTCACCCGCGCCAGCTTACCATCAACAGTATCGAGAAAGGTCATCAGCCAGGCGGCCAACAGCCCCAGAGCGAAAAATCCGTGGTAAAAACATAGGCCGGCAAGAACCACCAGCACCAGGCTGAGGGACGTGACCTGGTTTGGCGTGATGCCTTTACGCGCACAGATTCCGGTGACCCATTGGGCGGGAACCGGCCACAGCCATTTGGTAACCAGATCGGTCACGCCTTTATAAGACCCGGAAAAAAGACGATTTTCTAGTTTGCGCCGCTTGTCGCTGGTGATGGGGAGCAGATAAGGGGGGTCGATTTTAAGCAGGTTTTTGACATAGGTGGTCGTCAGAGTTTGGGGCGTAACAAAGGTCAGGGCCGAAAGTTTATCGCGTTCAAGCCTCCCCTTCAGAAAATCAAGGGCCAGGGGTGCCTCATGGGCCGCAACGCAGGCTGCAACCGGCCGACCATCGGTCTCTGCGGTCTGCAAAACCGTGCCGGGTTTGTCCACCAGGCTGCGGATGAGACGTTCATCGAATAAATAATCCCCGCGCAGCAGCAACACAAAATCGCCCGGTGCAGCCATGCTCGGGTCAGCGAGCCAGCTGGTAATGTTGCTTTTTTTCAAAATGCGCTCAAAACGTTCACGACTGGAAAGCCCCCAGAGCTGTACCGGAGTTTCGGCGAAAATACAGGCATGCACGGTCATAGCATAACTTTCACACGCGATAAGAAATGAGGAACAACAGAGACTGGTGATGCAACGAAAAACGAAGAAGCACTCTATGCTATGGGAGGGTTTGCTGTAAAGATGAAATCTTCGAACGAGGGGGCGCGCGATTTATCTGTGATCTGTTAGAATCAAAGGAACCATAAACCCTTATATTGATGGAGACACACTATGAGTGAAGAACGTCGCGAAATTATTACCTTCAAAGGCAAGCCCATGACCCTGTGTGGTCCGGCGTTACACACCGGGGCTGATGCGCCTGATTTCCAGGTGGTCGATAATGGCCTGCAACCGGTTACGCGTGATACAGCCGCAGGCAAGGTGCGGCTGATCACCGTTGTGCCCTCTATTGATACGCCGGTGTGCGATACCATGGCGCGGCGTTTTAATCAGGATGCCGCCCAACTGCCCGCTGCGGTAGAAATTTACACCATCAGCCTCGATCTGCCCTTTGCCCAGAAACGCTGGTGCGGCGCCGCCGGTATCGAGCGCATCAAAATGCTCTCCG
>JAACTI010000200.1 GCA_009993495.1 Deltaproteobacteria bacterium
AACTTATCGCCCGGTGGAAGTCGACGGCCTGCCCAGGTTTTTCGGTGGCGCGGTGGGTTATTTGGGTTACGACATGGTGCGTTTTGTCGAAGAACTCCCCAATAAAAATCCGCGGGACAGTCAGAACTGGGATGCCTGCTTTCTTTTGACCGAGGGCTTGTTGATCTTCGACAACATGCGCCAGAAAATCAAAGTGGTGTGTAATGTTCATCTGGCTGAGGGCGAAGATCCGGCCCAGGCCTATGCGCGTGGTCTCAAGCGGATTAACGACCTGATTGATCAGTTACGTCAACCACTGCCCCACCGCATAGTCGACAACCAGCAGGCGGCGCCTCAGGAATTAACGCCCAATTTTACGCCCCAGGCCTTTCGCGATGCCGTTGAACAATGTAAGGAATATATCCGGGCCGGTGATATTTTTCAGGTGGTGTTGTCCCAACGTTTCGAAGGGCAGTTACAGGCCGATCCCTTCGATATCTATCGCGCCCTGCGCACCATTAATCCTTCGCCCTATATGTATTTTCTGCGCTTTGGTGACAACCTGGTGGTGGGGGCTTCGCCCGAGGTGCTGGTGCGTAAAGAGGGGGATCAAGTCGAGGTGCGGCCCATTGCCGGCACCCGCCCACGTGGGGCGACGCCCGCAGAAGATAAGCGCCTCGAAGCCGAACTGCTGGCCGACCCTAAAGAGCGGGCCGAACATATTATGCTCATTGATCTCGGGCGTAACGATGTTGGCCGGGTTGCGCGTGGGGGCACGGTCGAAGTCAGCGAGCTGATGGTGATTGAACGCTATTCCCACGTGATGCACATTGTTTCCAACGTGCGAGGTCTGCTGCGCGAAGGGCTCGATGCCTTCGATGTGTTTCGCGCCGCCTTCCCGGCGGGAACCCTGTCGGGTTCGCCCAAAATTCGCGCCATGGAAATTATTGACGAATGTGAACCACAGAGGCGCGGGGTTTACGGCGGAGCCGTGGGCTATTTTTCTTTCAGCGGCAATATGGATCTGGCGATTGCCATTCGCACTCTGATGATTGAAGATCAACGTATTCTGTTGCAGGCGGGTGCGGGCATTGTCGCCGACAGCGACCCCGAAATGGAATATCAGGAAACCCTCAACAAGGCCCGCGGGGTCAGGCGGGCGATTGAGCTGGCCAATCAGGGTCTCGATTAAATCAGGGTACCCGCAAGGGGTACCCCTAGGTAAACGACCAACCAGCAGCGAAACGATTTGTAGGGATACCCCTTGTGGGTATCCAGGTTTTGACCGCCCGGGGGGGTGGTCGGCGAAAAACGCAGACCCGCAAATCAGGGTACCCGCAAGGGGCACCCCTAGGGTATTCTCTGCGGCACTACGACAATAATTCAGGAGCGCTGAAAGCTGCTTTCGGCAAAGGAATATTTGAAGTTCATGTGGTCGGTGTAGGTTTCTTCGAGAATCGCGACCACGTCTTCGGTGAAAACCAGTTCCTCGTCGGTGGGAATGACAAACACCTTGACCGGTGAATCGGGGGTGCTGATCATGGTTTCTTTTTTGCGCGTCATGGTCTTGCGGTTTTTGTCTCTGTCGAGATGGATGCCCAGATGTCCAAGATTTTCCAGGGCTTTTTCCCGAATCATCCAACCCATTTCGCCGACTCCCGCGGTAAAAACCACCGCATCCAGTGTCCCGATGGCAGCCATATAGGCGCCGATATATTTTTTCAGGCGGTAGGCTTCAATATCGAGGGCCAGCTGACAGCGCTTATCTCCCTTTTCCGCGGCCTCAATCACGTCACGTCGATCCGTGTACTGCCCGGTGATCCCGAGAATGCCCGATTTTTTGTTGAGCACCGCGTCAACCTCTTTTGCACTGAGGTTTTCGACCTGCTGAATAAACATGGGCAGGGCCGGATCAATATCCCCACAGCGCGTGCCCATGACTGCGCCTTCCAAGGGGGTTAACCCCATGGACGTATCGACGGAGATGCCATTCTTGATGGCGGCGTGGGAGACGCCATTGCCGATATGCATGGTGATGATATTGCAGTTTTTCGGATCTTTGCCCAGGAGCACGGCAGCGCGCTTTGAAACATAGAGATGGCTGGTGCCGTGGAAACCGTAACGCCGCACCCCATGTTTTTTATACCATTCGTGAGGTACCGGATAGGTATAGGCGTGCTCGGGCATGGTCTGGTGGAAAGCGGTATCAAAAATGGCGATGTGGGGCACTTCGGGTAAGACCGCCTGCGCCGCTTCGATGCCCGAAATGTTGGGGGGATTATGCAAGGGTGCCAAATGCTGAACGTCTTTGATGGCGTCGAGGACGGCATCATCGATCTTCACCGAACAGGTGAATTTTTCACCGCCGTGAACGACACGGTGGCCAACGGCAGAAATCTGGTTCATGTTCTTGACCACGCCTTGGCTGGCATTGGTCAGAGTTTTAACGATCAACTGTACCGCCACCCGGTGGTCGGGGCATTCGTATTCTTCGCGATAGGTGTCGCGACCGGGAACCTCGTGAATGATGAAGGAATCGCCAATGGTGACGCGCTCAACCATGCCTTTGGCAATAACTTCTTTACGTTTCCAGTCAAATAGCTGGTATTTGACGGATGAGCTACCACAATTCAGCGCCAGAATATCCATTGTTTATTCCTCCTTTGTAAATCAGATAAGTGAAATGATGTTTTAGTAAAATTGAATCTCGTGGGTAATTTTTTAGTTTTGCTGGAATAAAGCTATAAATCTCATATATTTGTCAGTAGATCGACGTGCTAAGATAGCTCAGGTTGAGAGACGGACGCAAGGTTTTTTGCACATTTACGCCACCTTAAAAAATCACCTCGGCCACTTTACAAGGCAAAATAACTTGCAGTAGAGTAGGTTCACCTAAACCGCAGCGCGCAAAGCGCTGAACGAAACAATCCCCAGAAGGAGGAAAGACTGATGGCCCATTCAATTTCCGATGAATGTATCAACTGTGGTGCATGCGAGCCGGTGTGTCCGGTAGAGGCGATCTCTGAGCAAGGCGACGCCCGCGTCATTGATGCAGGTACCTGCACCGATTGTGGCGCTTGTGTTGATAGTTGTCCGGTTGACGCAATTTCTGCCTGATTTACCGACGTAAAAAGTGACAAAAAAAGCGACCCGTTTGGCGGGTCGCTTTTTTTGTCACTGAAACCATTGTTTCTCTTCACGCACGGGCGCAGCCGTTAGTGTATTTTGGCTTCGTTATCAGCGGTGAGTTGCCATGTATTTGGGCAGCCAGGTCACGGCCTCAGGCCAGTAGATCACGATCAATAAACAGATTAATTGAATACCAATATAGGGAATGATGCCGCGGTATATATGGCCGGTCGTTACTTGTGGAGGGGCAACGCCCTTAAGGTAAAAGAGCGAAAAACCGAAGGGGGGGGTTAGAAATGACGTTTGCAAATTCATCGCAATCAGAATGCCGACCCATAAAAGGTCGACCCCCATTTGCTGGAAGATCGGCGCCACCACCGGCACAATAATGAAGGTGATTTCAATGAAGTCAATGAAAAACCCGGCGATAAAAATCACCAGCATCACAATGAAAAGAAAGTGATGTGCCTCAAGCCCCGCTTCCATGATCAGCCCGGTGATATAGCGATCGCCACCCAGCCCGCGAAAAACCAGGCCAAAGGCGGTCGCACCAACCAGGAGAATAAAGACCATGCAAGTCAGGGTCGTGGTGCCGCGCATGACTTCGCGCAGGGTGTTCAAACTGAGTTTTTTTTGCCACAAAGTCAGCAGGGTCGCGCCTAAAGCCCCAACTGCTGCGGCTTCGGTGGGTGAAGCAATGCCGGCAAAAATTGAACCGAGAACCGCCAGGATCAGAAAAAACGGCAGCACAAAGGCACGAATGATTCGGCGGTACATACCATGGGCGCGAAATTCGACCAGCTCATCCGCGGGCATGGCCGGGGCCGAAGCGGGCCGAAAGCTTGCCACCAGAATAATCCACAAAATATACAGTGCCACCAGAATTATCCCTGGAATGACCGCACCGACAAACATATCACCAATAGAAATATTCATGACGCTGCCGAGGAGCACCAGCACAATACTTGGTGGAATGATCTGGCCCAGGGTGCCGGCGGCGCAAATGGTGCCGGTTGAAAGCTCGGGGGAATAACCGCGCTTCAGCATGGTTGGCAGGGAGAGCAGCCCCATGGTGACCACGGTGGCACCAACAATGCCCGTCGAAGCTGCCAGCACGGCCCCTACCACAATCACCGAAATGGCCAGCCCGCCGCGCAATTTACCAAAGAGCATGGCCATGGTTTCGAGCAGTTCTTCCGCCAGCCCCGATTTTTCAAGCATTAAACCCATGTACACAAACAGCGGTACGGCGATGAGCACATAGTTGGTCATCGTCCCCCAAACCCGCAGGGGCAGCAGCTGGAAAAAGTTAAGACCGAAGGTAAAATAACCAAAAATCAGTGACACCCCGCCCAGGGTGAAAGCCACCGGAAAGCCGCAGAGCAGCAGGGCAAAAACCGTCGCGAAAAGAACCAGTGAAATATATTCAGGCATGTTAAGGCTCCGCGTCGGTGGGCTCAGTTGTGGTGTGGGTTGTCGTTGGCTTGCCTGTTAAGGTCCAGAGAGAATGGATGATCATGGAAATACCCTGAAGAAAAACAAGAAAAAACCCTAAAGAAATCATGGATTTAAGAAGATAACGGTAGGGGAGACCGCCTGGATCGGGGCTGGTTTCCTGAATGGCATAGCTCATGCTGATAAAGGTTTGGCTGGTGTATATCACCAAAAGAGAAAAGGGAATCAGGAAAACCAAGCTGCCGATCAGATCGATAAAGGCTTTCTGTCGTGGCGTCATACGACTGTAAAAAACATCGACCCGGACATGGGCATCTTCCTTCAGGGTATAGGCCGCGCCCACCAGAAAGAGAACCGCAAAGATGTGCCATTCCATTTCCTGTACCGCCACACTGCTGCTGCGCATAAAGTAGCGCGTAAAAACATCAAAACAAACGACAACCACCAGCAGGGTGCTGAGCCAGGAAATGGAACGGCCAATAACATCATTCAGGCGATCAATCGCCGCTGCCAACTTCATAAAAATGCCCATAGGCCTTTAGCCTTTCCGTTTTCGTGGGGGATGCGGATTTTGAATAAACTGAGCAATTATCCAGGATCAGCCATGGATCAGCCAAATGAACAGCCTGACAGAAAGTAATAGAGCCGTCCGTTTCTGTCAATAAACAAGTCCACCACTTCTGTCAGCGAATCCCTTGTTTCACGGCTTTCTTGGCTTGCTCAGCCCCAAGGCGACCTCGGGCTTTGCATGGTGAAGAAGTTACACCAGATTTTATACCCCGAAAAATAAGACTTGACATCTATGGTCTTGAAATGGGAATATTTTCCCAAATTGGAGTTATGCTCATGCCAGATAAAAAGTTTCTCTTAGCTGCTGTTGCCAGAATTCTGCGTCCCCTGGTGCGGATTTTGTTGCAACGGGGAATTCCCTATCAGTCTTTTTCTGAGCTGGCGCGCTGGGTTTATGTTGATGTTGCACGCCGCGAATTTCAACTGCCGGGCAAAAAACAGACCCGCTCACGGATTTCGGTGATGACGGGGTTATCGCGCAAAGAAGTATTGCGCCTGGTCGAACAATTGCCACCGACGGATGATTCTGGTGCCGACCGTCATCATCGCGCGGCGCGGATTATTTCGGCCTGGTTGCGCCAGCCCGCGTATCTCGACGCCGGCGGCCAGCCATTACGCCTGAGTTTGGATGGCGCGCAACCCTCATTCAGTCACCTGGTGCAGACCCAGGGCGGGGATATCCCCCCGAAGGCCGTGCTCGATGAACTCCTGCGCGTCGGTGCTGTGGCCCGTGATAGCGAGGGTCATATTCTGTTAACCAGTCGAGCCTATCTGCCCACCGGATCGGCAGCCCAGACTGAGCGTTACGCCATTTTGGGGCAAGACGTTGCCGCCTTGCTCAACACTATCGAGCACAACCTGCACGCCGAGCCCGCAAAACGCTATTTTCAGCGCAAAGTCGCCTATCGGGGTATACCGGCGGCGGCAATCCCCGCCATTCGCGCAGCGGCTGGAATGGCCGGTCAGCAATTGCTGGAAAATCTCGATCACCGGCTGGCACAAAGTCTGGTGCAGCTTTCAGATACAAACCAGGACGACCGTCGCGAACTGCTGTTTGGTCTTTACTGGTACGAAGATGGTGGTTCTGAAGAGCCGATTACGGGAGAGATATCATGAATAAAATCTGCGCCCTTTGGCTGCGGTTATGCCTTATTTGTGTTGCTTTGTTGTTGGTCAGTTGCGGCGGGGATGGCGGCTTGGTCGCCCTTGATACGGGCGGAGGTGGCATCAGCGGCACCGGCGTCACGGTCGCAGCACGTGGCACGATTACCGGTTTTGGCAGCGTTTTTGTCAACGGAACCGAATATTTCACCGATAACGCAACCCGAATCAATGTCAACGGTCTAGCGGCGAATGAAACGGCACTGCGTATTGGAATGCTGGTCGATGTGCAGGCCACGCAAAACGGCAATCAAACCACTGCGACATCGATCAATTATCAAGGAAATTTACGAGGGCCGGTGACTAGCATCGATGCCGACAATCAACTGCTGAGAATTGTCTCTCAGCCGGTTGATCTCAGTCAGGCGGTCTTGCAAGGCTTTGGCAACATCACTGACCTGCAAGCCGACGATATTGTTGAAATCAGCGGCTATCTCACCAGCCAGGGGCAGTGGATCGCCACTTATGTTCAGGTTGAAGCAGGCGCCGCCAGTTTTAAACTTGAGGGGCATATTGCAGAGCATGATACTGCGAACAGTACCTTTTTCATCGGTGAGCAACAAATTGATTACCGCCAGAGCGGCATGATGTCGAACCGGATTTTTGAGGGTGCGCTGGTCAGCGTCGAGGGAGTTTTTGACTCTGATTCACGAGTTTTGCGTGTTACTGACATTGTTGAACTCGACAAGCATGAACCTCTCGCAACCGAAGGAGCTCGGGTCGAACTTGAAGGCTTGATCACCCAGGTGGAGAGTAGTGCTCAGTTCAGCGTTGGCCGTTGGCTGGTGGACGCTTCGGAAGCAATCTATAAACAGGGTTCAGACGCCGACATCCGGGTGGATACCAAAGTTGAAATCGAAGGCCAAATCAAGCTTGGCATCTTCGTCGCCGAAACCATCGAAATAGAAGAGTGACCAATGGTGGGGGATAGTCATGCTCATTAACCTCACGAAAGGAGTTCCATCATGAAAAGAAAAGTTTTGTTGTTGTGCTGCGTTGCCTTGTCCCTTGGTCTTTGGGGCTGTGGAGGATCTGGCGGCGGCACGCCGTCAACTGCAACCATCAGTGGCAGTCTGGTTGAAGACAATGTCGCCCTTGTTCAAGCCGCCGCTTCGCATACTTACACTGTTGCAGCTGTCGATGAAAACGCGACCACCCGGGATACGGCGACCAATGTTACCGGCAGCTTCACCCTGGAAGTTCCGGTCGGGTACGATTATGTGCTGGTTATCAGTGACGAAAAAGGAGTTATCGGCGGCATGACTTACTCAGTGGGTGCCGATCAACGTGCCGTGTTTCATGTCGGTAATGAAGTCCAAGGGGTTGAAGTCGGCCAGATCCGCGTTGATGTTACCACCAGAAGGGCCCATCGTGATGATAACGAGGCAACACCCCTGAACGAATCTGCGCAGATGTATGCAGACGATCATGACAGCGATCATGTGCCGGACGTTTTTGATCGGGATGATGATAATGATGACATTGAGGATCAAGATGATCGTGGTATCAACGGTGAAGATATGTCCAGAGACCATGATAATGATGGTATCCCTGACGAAGACGATCATGGTCCCAACGGCGAAGATATGACCAACGACCACGATAATGACGGCGAAGATGATGATCATGACATGGGATCTGGTTCTGGTATGACCGGAGACGCCACCAATGGTCAGACACTTTTTGAAAATAACTGTGTCGGATGTCATGACATTAGCGGAAATGCGGGTGAAGAAAGCATTGTGGGAACTTCTCTTGCGGACATGGAAAAGGTTTTGAGGGAAGGTGAAGAGACCATGCCTGCTTATCCTGGTTTGGTTGATTTTGCCGCTGATTTGGTTGCCTATTTGTCGGGCAACCCGGCGACGGATGATGGCACAACCGGCGTCGGAACTCCGACTCCGACTCCGACTCCGACTCCGACTCCGACTCCGACTCCGACTCCGACT
>JAACTI010000201.1 GCA_009993495.1 Deltaproteobacteria bacterium
CGGCGCAAGAATCCATCTGTCCTATAGTCACGATGGCGAATATGCCGTTGCCCAGGTCATCCTTGAAGATTAACCACGGGACAGCACTTCTATGAAATTGATCAGTGCAGCGCAGATGCAGGCTATGGATCAACGGGCGATCACAGAGATTGGTTTGCCCGGCGCGCTGTTGATGGAAAATGCCGGTCGCGCCGCGGCTGTCGCCCTGGTGGCCGACGCACAATCCCTGTTTCCCGGTCCGGTGCTGGTGCTGGCAGGCGCAGGCAACAACGGGGGAGATGGTTATGTGGTCGCCCGCATTCTGCAGGGGTGGGGGTGGCAGGTTACAACTCTGGTGCTGGCAGAGGAATCGCGCATCAGTGGTGATGCTGCACTGATGTTGCGCGTGCTGCAACGGCTGGACGGCAGAGTGATTTTTACGACAGAGGTCGAAAGCCTGCGCACGCAGCTTGACCTCTGCGTGCCGCGATTGGTTGTCGACGCCTTGCTCGGCACCGGGCTCAACACCGAGGTGCGTGGTTTTTATCTGGCCGCCCTGGAACTGGTAGCACAGGTCGATGCCCGGTTCGTGGCTCTCGATCTTCCTTCCGGGGTCAATGCGTCCGATGGCCGGGTCATGGGGCGGGCCCTGAAAGCAGAGCAGACCCTCAGTTTTCACTCTGCCAAAATCGGACATGCCAGTCGGCCGGGGGCAGATTATGTGGGTGAACTGAAAATTTTGGATATCGGCATTCCCTCTTTCCCCGACCTCCCGGCGGCGACGGAAGCCGAGGTCATTCTCCTTAATCCCCCAAGGGCCCGGCAGTTGCTCCCGGCCCGCTCGGCACAGGGGCATAAGGGGACTTTCGGCCATCTGGCGGTGGTCGCCGGCGCTCCTGGGTATACCGGGGCGGCAGTACTGACCAGCCTGGCTGGTTTGCGCAGCGGCGCGGGCTTGACCACCCTGTTCAGTCCACCCCGTCTTTATCCCTTGATGGCGCAGAAACTGACCGAAGTGATGACCAGACCCTTAAGCGGCCAGGGAGATGTCCTGACCGCTCAGCATTGCGAAGAAATTATCGCCTTTGCTGCCCAGGCCGAGGCGCTGGTGGTTGGCCCCGGAATTGGTCGGCAGCCGGAAACCTTTGATGGGGTGCGACAACTGCTCAGGCAGTGTCCCTGTCCGCTGGTGCTTGATGCCGACGCGCTTAATGCCCTGGTTGGCGCAACCGAAATTTTACCGTCGCTCGGTGATTTTGTGCCGGTGTTGACCCCGCATCCAGGAGAATTTGCGCGTTTGCTGGGCTGTTCGATTGCTGAAGTTGAGGCGGACCGTTTTCGTCTGGCCCGCCAGTTTGCCCTTGATTATGGTGTCGTGTTGCTGCTCAAGGGCGCCCGGACCCTGATTGCCGATCCGCGAGGGTGGGTCAGAATCAACCCCACCGGCAATGTCGGGTTGGCCACGGCTGGCAGCGGTGATGTGCTGGCCGGTCTGATTGGCGGTCTGCTCGCCCAGGGGCTGAGTCCCTTTGATGCGGCAAGCCTGGGTGCCTGGCTTCATGGCCGTGCGGCCGATCTCCTCGCCGCCGAAATCGGCACGGCGGGTCTCATGGCAACGGATCTGCTCAATAAAATACCTCTTGCCCGTTTTCAACTTGAAGGAGTCAAACCATGTTGACCGCTCGTGATATTATGACCACCAAGGTGGTCAGTGTTTCCCCGGAGACCAGTCTGAAGGATCTCGCCGAACTCTTTGTCAGCTCACGATACAGCAATATTCCGGTGCTCGAAGCTGGGCGGCTGGTGGGAATGGTCAGTGAAACCGATTTGATCGAACAGCAGCAGCCCCTGCATATTCCCACGGTGATGGCGATCTTCGATGGTGTTTTTTACCTCGACAGTGAAAAACGTTTTCAACAGCAGGTCGACCGGGTCACGGCCCAGACCGTTGGTGAAATTTGTCAGAAGGAACCCGTCTCCTGTGGCCCCGCTACCAGTTTGAGCGAAATTGCCAAGTTAATGAGCAAACATAAGGCCCACCTGATTCCCGTGCTTGAAAAAGGACGTTTGCTTGGCGTGGTCGCCCGGCTCGATTTGATCAAAGCCTTCAGGGAATAAAACCACCCGTGCGCGTAAAAACCTGCTCTGAAGAGACCACCGAGGGCCTTGGCCTGCTGGTTGGTCGCACGCTTGACCGGCGCTTGACGATCCTCTTGCAAGGGGAGCTGGGAGCGGGCAAATCGGTCTTCGCCCGCGGGATTGCCCGTGGTCTCGATGTGCCTGCAACAATTCCCGTTACCAGCCCAACCTTTACCCTGATGAATCAGTACACGGGACGGTTCAATCTTTATCATTTTGATCTTTACCGCATTGCCGCTGGTGATGAATTGGAAGACATAGGTTTTGACGAATTTGCCTTCGGTGCCGGAGTAGCCCTGGTCGAGTGGCCGGAACGCCTTGATGCGCTAGACTTTGACCATCTTTTAGTACAGATCGAGCGGGTGTCAGCCAGTTGCCGCAGCCTGAGCTTCAGCGCTCGGGGTGAAAGTCAGACACTTTTTTTGAGCCAACTTGAAAAAAAGCTACGCCTGGAAGAAAACCCCGATATTCGGTGGTTTGAATAAAAAACGTTTTGACCCCTCAAGTCGTTTTTGTTATTAACGTCTCTTCGGCTCAACCTGATATTCCGGTTTGGTCGCGTTCGTTCACCCCTACCGCCCTGGGCGGTTCAGAAGGAGGCAGGTAAACCTATGGCTCTGGTTGTTCAAAAATATGGAGGCACCTCGGTCGGATCCATAGAACGGATCCGCAATGTTGCACAACGGGTGGCCGAAACCTTTGATCAGGGAAACGACGTGGTGGTGATTGTTTCGGCCATGTCGGGTGAAACCAACCGCCTGGTTGCCCTGGCTAATGACGTTTGTGAGTTTCCCAGTGAGCGTGAATACGATGTCCTGGTTGCCACCGGCGAACAGGTCACGATTGCGCTCTTGGCCATGTGTCTTGAATCTATGGGCTACAAGGCGAAAAGTTACCTCGGTTCACAGATCCCGGTGATCACCGACAGCGCGCACGCCAAGGCGCGCATCCAAAGCATCCCCGATACCAAAATTCGCGCCGATCTGGCTGAAAAACGCATTGTTGTCTGCGCCGGTTTTCAAGGCGTTGATGAGTTTGGCGACATCACCACTCTGGGCCGTGGCGGCTCCGATACCTCGGCGGTTGCCATTGCGGCAGCGCTGAAGGCTGACGTCTGTGAAATTTACACCGATGTTGACGGCGTCTACACCACGGATCCACGGGTGGTGCCTGCGGCGCGCAAGCTCGATAAAATCAGCTACGAGGAAATGCTCGAAATGGCCTCCCTGGGAGCCAAGGTGCTGCAGATTCGTTCGGTGGAATTTGCCAAAAAATACAACGTGGTTATTCATGTGCGAACCAGTTTTGACAACCGCCAGGGAACGCTGGTGATGAAGGAGGATGCAGAGATGGAAACCGTACTGGTTTCAGGGATTGCCTTTAACAAGGATGAAGCAAAGATCAGCGTGTTGGGTGTGCCTGACCAGCCCGGAATCGCTGCGCAAATTTTTTCGCCACTCACCGAAGCGAACATCACTGTCGATATGATTATTCAGAATGTTTCCAGTGATGGCAAAACCGACCTGACCTTCACCGTTCCCAAAACCGATTGCAAAAAAGTGTTGCAGCTTATTGAGCCTTTGGCCCAAAAAATCGGTGCCCGGGGGGTCAGCAGTGACACCGCTATCAGCAAGGTTTCGATTATCGGGGTTGGCATGCACTCCCATGCGGGGGTTGCCGGACAGATGTTCTCGACCCTGTCGCGTGAAGGCATTAATATTGAGATGATCTCAACCAGTGAAATCAAAATTTCCTGCGTGGTCAATGAAAAGTACACCGAACTGGCCGTGCGGGTGCTCCACGAAGCTTTCGGGCTCGACCGCGCCGAATAGCCGTCGCGGCCTTTGGTCGCCTGGCGAGAAAGGATGTTATGTAATGCGAAAAATCAGCTTGTACGATACAACCCTGCGTGACGGAACCCAGTCGGAGGACATTTCTTTCCTGGTTCAGGATAAGGTGAATATTGCTCACCGCCTCGACGAAATGGGAATTCATTACATCGAAGGCGGCTGGCCGGGATCGAACCCTAAAGACATTGCTTTTTTTGAGGCGATTCAACACGAAAAACTGTCTCAGGCCCGAATCGCGGCCTTTGGTTCGACGCGACGTGCGAAAACGACACCCCAGGACGATAATAACATTCAAACCCTGATCGCGGCTCGGCCCGATACGGTGACAATTTTTGGCAAATCCTGGGATTTTCATGTCCGTGAAGCCCTGCGTATCAGCCTTGAGGAAAATCTTGAGCTGATTCATGATTCCCTGGCGTATCTTAAACAGCATGTTGGTGAAGTGATTTATGATGCCGAGCACTTCTTCGATGGGTACAAAGCGAACCCTGAGTATGCGCTCAAATCCCTCCAGGCGGCGGCTGAAGCCGGAGTCGACTGCATTGTTCTCTGTGACACCAATGGTGGCACCTTGCCCCATGAATATCCCGCTATTTTTAAGGCGGTGCAGGCAAAGGTTCAAATTCCCCTGGGAATTCATGCCCACAATGATTCCGAATGTGCGGTGGCCAATTCCCTCATGGCCGTAGAGCTGGGCGCTGTTCATGTCCAGGGGACAATCAACGGTTTTGGTGAACGCTGTGGTAACGCTAACCTCTGTTCCATCATTCCCGCCCTGAAACTCAAGATGGGGCACAACTGTATCAGCGACGAACAATTGACCCGGCTGCGTAAATTGTCGCGTCATATCTATGAGCTGGCCAACCTTATCCCCGAAAAGCATCAGCCCTATACCGGAAATTCTGCCTTTGCCCATAAGGGTGGAGTTCATGTCTCTGCAATTCAGCGCCACGCTGAAACCTATGAGCATATCCGTCCCGAGCAGGTCGGCAATCGCACCCGTGTGCTGGTCTCGGATCTGTCCGGGCGCTCAAATGTGCTGGTCAAGGCCGAAGAATGCGGGTTGAAACTCGACAGCAAAGATCCGGTCGCTTTAGAGATTCTTGAAGAAATCAAGGAAATGGAGAATAAAGGCTATCAGTTTGAAGGTGCCGAAGCTTCCTTCGAACTTTTAATGCGCCGCGCCCTTGGTCAGGTAAAGACGTATTTTCAAGTGTTGGCCTTCCGCGTTATCGATACGCGCCGCAGTGAAGATAAGACCCCGGTTTCTGAGGCGACGGTCAAGGTGAAAGTTGGCGGGCGCATCGAACATACCGCCGCCGATGGCAACGGCCCGGTCAATGCCCTCGATCGTGCCCTGCGCAAAGCCCTGGAAAGTTTTTATCCCCGCATCGGTGAAATGAATCTTCTCGATTACAAGGTGCGCGTGCTGCCGGCCGGTAAGGGCACCGAATCCTTTACCCGGGTGCTGGTGGAATCGGGTGACCACGACAGTCGCTGGGGCACCGTCGGTGTGAGCCAAAATATTATTGATGCTTCCTATCATGCCCTCACCGACGCCATGCAATACAAGCTGCATAAGGATTCAGGCGAATAAATCACATGGCTGCACGTGCGAGCCGTTGGCTGGTACTCATTCTTGCACTCTGCTTCTTTTATGATCTGGGCCGGACGT
>JAACTI010000537.1 GCA_009993495.1 Deltaproteobacteria bacterium
GCCTCCACGGACCTCGGAAGGCGAAGCTCAAGGCAAATACGAAATCTACGCCTGGAACCATGACGGCACACTCGACTACAAGATCGACCGCAAGGGAAGAACCATCCAATATGATTTTGACAGGACCAACAGGATTTACAGGATTGACTATCCGGACGCAAGCACACAGACCATTCAATACGACAAGCTGGGCCGCACCGTGGATGCAATCAACCCCGCCGAGGTCTTGCACTACGATTACGACGAACAGGGAAGAGTCACGCTGCTCAGACAGGGGACCAAGGAATTCACATTCACCTACTACAAGAACAGCACCCGTAAAACCCTGACCGATCCTGAAGGAAGGGAGGTCACCTATACTTACGACCACGAAAACCGCCTCGATACGATCACCGACCCTGTTGCCGGAACCATCGACCAGGACTTCGACGCATTAGGCCGTCCGGACAAGAGGATCTTCCCCAACACCATGGTCGCGGACTATGGATTCGACATCCGAAACAGACTCCGCACACTCGAGCACAAAGCCAATGGCGGCAGCGTGCTCTCAAATCGAATCTACAGCTACGACCAGGTCGGCAACGTCACTGACACTGTCACTGACATCGCCACTAAGCACTACGACTATGACGATCTCTACAGACTCACCCACGCCCTCGCCGAAGGCGAATCATTTACCTACGATCCGGTAGGCAACCGCCTGACCTACAAGGGCGGCTCCACTTGGACCAACAACGAAGCGAACCAGCTCAAGTCAGGCGAAGGTGTCACCTACACCTACGACGACAGCGGCAACCGGGCAAGCAAAACCGATGGAACCGGCACCGTCGCCTATCTCTACGATTACGAGAACCGCCTCACCCAGGTCAAAGTCAACGGCACAACCATCGCGAGCTATGAGTACGATGCCCTGAACCGCAGAATCAGAAAAGACGCAGGCGGAGCGGTCACGGAATACGTGTACCTCCCCGAAGGTCTTTATTCCGAATACGACGGCACAGGTACGGAAACAAAACGGTATCTTTACAACCCACAAGCGACCTTCATGACCGATCCGTTGGCGATGATTCAAGGAACCAACGC
>JAACTI010000538.1 GCA_009993495.1 Deltaproteobacteria bacterium
CCGAACACAGCATATTTCCAACATCTGCCCACTTCCCGGATTTTACCAACGATCGCCAATCAACACTCGGGCCTTCATCGCTGAATGTCGGCGCTGGTAATGCGTTGAACTGATATTCATTGACCTTGGAGTTCGTGCTGCCGAGCCGGAAGTACCAATCCAAAATCTGCGAATTCAGGAGCGCCAGCAGTAAGTCCAAATCAATTTGAGAAGACTCCTTGGTAACATAACTTACAGTATCAAGGCAGAAGTTTCCTTTCGATATATGCGCAGGAATAATGCGTCGAAAGTTATTCTGGGGCGAGCTACGCTGAAAACCAACCCTCTCATGCTTATGAGCAAAGGCTTTTGCATCTGATCCTTTGTCTTTCAGAAACTTTACGACATCAACAAAAACATCCTCACCCTGGGAAGCATCTCTTACCGCATACATGCAGATGTTGGCCCCCCGAAGCGCCAACGGTTTTCGGCCATCAGTCGTCAGTGTGCCTTTTGCCCTCTCATTTGTCTCATTCACCTCTCCCTGGTATGACTTGGCGATTTTCTGCATCCGATGGATGTTTGGTGAGGACACAATTCGCGATGCAATTTCCCAGTCTTGCTGTGTGCAGGAGGGGATTGCCGCATTTTCCGGATCGAATGCCAAGACTTGAGGAGCGGTCATTCGAAGTGTGGGCGACTCGTTCGCAATTAACCGTCCCGGATGCGTTCGAACTGCAAAATGTTCATCGGTAGAATTCAAACGAGTGACGAATACTGTTGTGGATAGTTTTGCCTCTGAAAAAACCCGATTGTGTTGGTCGTCCTTCTGGGGCAATGCCTCAATTGAAATCAAGCCGGTTTGTTCAAGAAGCTGCCGCCGCACACCTGCCGCCTGATCGTCTCCAAGAAGCGCCATCGGAACAATAAACGAAAAAGCCCTATTTGCTCCCGTCACATCTATGCCGCGACAGATAAAGAGCTTGTAGAGATTTTTCTTGCCTCTAATGGCGGGGACATAGACTGTGGATGACTCATAGAATTCGATGTCTTGCGACACGTCAAACCCAAGCTCCTCACTCGCAAGCACATCATACGGCGGATTGCCGATTACCGCATCGAAGCCTGCCCCTTTGATTCGTTCAATTACCTGTGTAGTTCCCGGACGCGGGCCATAGAAAACTTCGGGAAACTCCAGCTCCCAGTGAAAGAAATGTTTCTCTTTCTCGGCAGCAAATGTAGTAGCGGCGATTCCCTTCCATTCTGCGGGGAGCTTGGCATTGTGCGGCGCCTTTGCC
>JAACTI010000539.1 GCA_009993495.1 Deltaproteobacteria bacterium
GGCAATGCTGCGCCCTGGGGCCGGAACATTTTCGGCAGCGCGGCGGGGCCGATAGTTTGCGGCCAGCCCCAGTACCTTGCGCTTGGCGTCACCAATCAGGCGGTCGGGATTCATGGTGATACTGTCGCCCGGGCCCATGTAGCCCATGCCGAACAATTCGGCCGCCCCCATGGACACTTTAGCCATGCCGATCTGTTGAAAGTATTTAAAGATAAAAGGTGTGGCATCCATATCGACCTGGGCGGCCTGTTCCACCGCACGCAGACACATTTCCTTGGTGCCGCCACCGGCTGGCAAGAGTCCGACACCGATTTCCACCAGCCCCATGTAGGTTTCGGCAGCGGCATTGATGGCCGCCGCGTGAAGGGTGAATTCACAGCCGCCGCCCAGGGTCATGCCGAAGGGCGCCACCACCACCGGCACCTTGGCCAGCTTGACTGCCATGGTCGCTTTCTGGAATTGCTTGATCATCAGATTGACATCGTCGTAAGCGCCTTCGGCCAGGGCGACGGCCAGCAACATCAGGTTGGCGCCGACCGAGAAGTTGACCCCCTGATTGCCGATCACCAGCCCGACTCCTTCGCTCTCGGCGCGTTTGACGGCCTTTTGTGCCATGGCGAGGATGTCGCCGCTGATGGCATTCATCTTCGAATGGAACTCAAGGCCGAAGACCCCGTCGCCCAGATCGTGCAGGCTGGATCCGGCATTCTTTTCCACCACGCCCTGGGCGCGTTTGAGGATCTGCAGGTCGATGACCCCGGCGGGGCGCTCGACCGTCTTATACTCTTTGCTTTGCAGATCAAAATATTCTTTTTGTCCCTGCGGGTTGAAGCGATAGAAACTGTCGATCCCGCGTAACGCTTCGGGAAGGGCGATCTGCTCCTTGTCGCAGCGCTTGACAAAGTTTTTCACGCCGATGGCGTCAAACATTTCGAAGGGGCCGATTTCCCAGTTGAAGCCCCAGCGCATGGCATTGTCGATGTTGACCACATCATCGGCAATTTCGGGAATTCGCTTCAGGGTATAGATCAGGCTGTCGCGCAGGGTGCGCCAGGCGTATTCGCTGCCC
>JAACTI010000540.1 GCA_009993495.1 Deltaproteobacteria bacterium
TGCCTCCGTGACCTTCTTGCCGCCAAACTCGTGTTCGCCGGAAAAAGCCACGATGGGCGCATACGGGCTCTTGCACTCCTTGAGGTAATCCTTGAAGGCGTGGAAATACTGGATGGCTCGCTCGATGCCGTTGGTGATGACCATGGCCCGGGCCTGGCCGCCAACCTTGCGGTGGCCAATGACCTGAGCGTGGAAGTGGTCCACCATAATCTCGGCCTTCTCGCGGATAGCGTGCTCGTGGGACTCCACATAGCGGCGCAGCTTTTTCTGGGCCTTGTTGGCGTCGAAAAGCGGGTCGTCCTCCACGGTCTTGGCCAGACGGTAGTAGCTCTCCACCGGGGTGTAGTTCTTCAGCACATCGAGGATGAAGCCCTCCTGGATGGCCTGCTTCATGGTGTAGCTGTGGAACGGGTGGTGCTTCACGGTGCCGTCCGGCTGCGGGTCCGGATCGCCGAAAATCTCCAGGGTTTTGTTCTTGGGGGTCGCGGTGAAGGCGAAGTAGCTGGCGTTGGTCACCATCTTCCGGCCTTCCATGATCTTGTTGATCTTGTCCTCGGCGTCCAGTTCATCCCATTCCGCCTTGTATTCACCCGGCTTTTCCGCAACGGCCATGTTCATGGCGGCGGTGGTCTTGCCGCCCTGGCTGGAATGGGCCTCGTCGATGATGATGGCGAATTTGCTCTGGCGGTGTTCGTCGCCGATCTCATCGAGGATGAACGGGAACTTCTGCACCGTGGTGATGATGATTTTCTTCCCGGCCTTGAGGAATTTGCGCAGGTCGCCGGAGTGTTCGGCATGGCCGACGGTGGCGGAGACCTGGGCGAACTGCTTGATGGTGTCGCGGATCTGCTTGTCGAGCACCCGTCGGTCGGTGACCACGATCACCGAATCGAACAACGCCTTGGCCTCATGCTCCAGCCCCACGAGCTGGTGCGCCAGCCAGGCGATGGAGTTGCTCTTGCCGCTGCCCGCCGAGTGCTGGATCAGGTAGCGCCTGCCAATCCCCGTCTCCCGGGCATTCGCCAACAACATGCGCA
>JAACTI010000541.1 GCA_009993495.1 Deltaproteobacteria bacterium
GTCTTCATATGCTTACCTATCGGTTTCTGTGCTTCATCATGCGCTGCGCTATTCAAATTGCTACGACTCAATGTGTGCTCGTGTTGCGTTCGATTTCCACGTTCTGCTTGGCTTGGATTCGGCTCGAAATTAATTCGAACCTGAGCCCATTGGGGGGCTGCTGTTACTGCGAACAGCCTGTCCCCTTTAATTTTCTATTTTTCCCAAGGCTGCTTTGCTCTAAGCTGATTTTTTAATTTCTTCTCATGCTCCAGCATTGCTTGAGTAAATTTTTGTCTCTGGAATACAACTCCAAGATGCATTCCAATCTGGAATAAAACAATTCCCAAAATAAGGATTGCCCATGAATAGTCCCAGTCCTGCAAACTAGATATAAGAAATGGACAAATAAATAGTGTGATACCCAAAAGTATCAACACAGCTTTGAGTCTTATCCAGCGAGAGTAATTGTCCATTTAGTTCAACTTATAATTGACACAAAGGCCAGCATGAAAGAGATAGGGTGTAACAAAAATCAACACCCGCAGACAGGCCGATACCAACCCCAGGGCCAGCTCGGCCAGCCCCAGCACTACTACCTCCAGTGCTCACTTGACCACCCCAACCAACCCAACCAACAGCCACATCGCCACCTATTCCAACTGAACCTCCACCACTATCTTCTGTACCACCAGGACTTACCCCTCCCCCCAAAGATGTACCAACCCCAGCATAAAACCCAAATCCAATTCGCATACATATCTGAGTAACTAGACATTTAGTTCCATCAGTCCCAATTACGCCACCAACTGAAATGCTCCCACCAGCAGGCCCAATCATGACGGAACCTGTTACGAGAGAGGTTGCTGAACCAACAGCCAACCCATTAGAGTCCATCCATCTTGATGGATTGCCATAGACATACACATAGAAGTTAATCCCACCCGCCAACCCAATCGGATCCCACGTCACATACCTGCCTGTGTTTGGATCGTAATACCGCATCCAGTTGTAATGCAGCCCCGTCTCCGCATCGTAGTACTGCCCCGGATACCTCAAGTTGT
>JAACTI010000202.1 GCA_009993495.1 Deltaproteobacteria bacterium
CCTGGCCCGGCGTTATGCGGCTTCCGGCATGAATGTCACCGTGGTGACGGGCGATAAAGATTTAATGCAGATTGTCGATGAACGCATCAGTCTGCTCGACACCATGAAGGGCAAACGCGCGCGTGAAGCCGAGGTCATTGAACGTTTCGGGGTGCCGCCGCGCCAGGTGCTTGAGGTCTTGGGACTGGCGGGTGACAGTTCGGATAATATTCCGGGGGTGCCGGGAATCGGCGAAAAAACCGCCAGCGCTCTGATTCAGGAATTTGGCGACATCGAGAACCTTTTGGCCAACATTGATAAGGTTAAAGGCGCTAAGCGCCAGGAGAGTTTACGCCAGTTCGCCGATCAGGCGCGCTTGTCGCGCAAACTGGCCGATCTGGTCTACGATCTGCCGGTGGCGATTAACTACGAAGATCTGGCCATCTGCCCGCCGGACAGCACACAATTGGCGGAAGTTTACCGACGGCTGGAATTTCATCAACTGTTGCAGGAACTCGATCTCACCGCCAGCGGCCCAAAAACCAGTGCCGACGCCAGCCACTACCAAACTATCACGGCTGAGGCCGCTCTCGACACCATGATTGCCCAGTTGAGGGCGGCCAAACGTTTTGCCTTTGACACCGAAACCACCAGCCTGCGCGCAGTGCAGGCCAAACTGGTCGGGCTGTCTTTTTCCCTGACGGCGGGCAGTGGCTGGTATGTCCCCGTTGGGCATCGTTATCTGGGCGCACCTGAGCAGCTGCCCCTTGAGCTGGTGCTTAAAAAATTGCGCCCGCTCCTGGAAGATGCCCAGTATGAAAAAGTCGGTCAGAACATCAAATACGATGCCCTGGTGCTGCGCAACGCCGGGGTCGAGCTGGCCGGAATCACCGATGACTGCATGGTATTGTCCTATCTGACCCACCCCGAAGCCAAATCTCACGGCCTCGACGCCCTGGCCAGCGATCTGCTCGGCCATCGCATGATTCCCTACAAAGAGCTGACTGGCCGAGGGCAAAAACAGATCGGCTTCGCCGAGGTTGAGGTCGAAAAGGCCGCGGTCTATGCCGCCGAGGATGCCGATATCACCTGGCGGATTGCCGAAAAACTGTTGCCCGAGCTTCCGGCCAGCGGGGCCGAAAAACTTTATCGCGACATCGAAATGCCCCTGGTGAATGTACTGACCCGGGTGGAATGGCAGGGGATTCGGGTTGATGCCCAGCTGCTGAAACGCTTGTCCACCGAAATGCGGGTTGATCTTGCGCGTCTGGAAACAGAAATCCACGACTTGGCGGGCGGCCCGTTTAATATTAATTCGCCCAAACAAATGGGCGAAATTTTGTTTGAAAAACTCGGCCTGCCACGCGGCAAAAAAACCAAAACCGGCTGGTCGACCAATGTCGAAGTGCTGACGGTGTTGGCCGAAGAACACACAATTGCGGCCAAGATTCTGGACTATCGATCCCTGGCCAAACTCATCAGCACCTATACCGATGCCCTGCCGCAACTGATCAATCCGGCAAGCGGGCGTATTCATACCAGCTTCAATCAGGCCGTCACCGCCACCGGGCGCCTGTCGTCGAGCGAGCCGAACCTGCAGAATATCCCGATTCGCAGTGTGGAAGGACGCCGTATCCGTGAAGCCTTTCTGCCAGCGGAGGGGAACCTGCTGCTGGCGGCTGACTATTCCCAGATCGAACTGCGCGTGATGGCGCATATGGCCGATGTCGCCGCCCTGAAAGAAAGTTTTGCCGCCGGTGAAGATATTCATCGGCGCACCGCCAGTGAAATTTTCAATGTTTTTCCCGGCATGGTCAGCGACGATATGCGGCGCCAGGCCAAAACTATCAACTTCGGCGTGCTCTACGGCATGGGCGCCTTCAGCCTGGCCAAAGATCTGGGAATTGGCCGCAAGGAGGCGCAGCAATTTATTGACAACTACTTTGCCCGTTATCCGGCCGTGCGGCAGTTTATGGAAGCGCGCAAGGCCGAGGCACGCGAGCATCAGTATGTGACCACCCTCCTCGGTCGGCGCTGTGCGATAGCCGAAATCAACAGCAGTAACGGCGCCATTCGCAGCTACGCCGAACGCAACGCCATCAATTATCCCATTCAAGGCAGCGCGGCGGATATCATTAAGGTCGCGATGGTCAATATTGACCGGCGTCTGCGTCACGAAAATCTGCAAACCCGCATGGTCTTGCAGGTTCACGATGAACTGGTGTTCGATGTTCCAGCGGCCGAAGTTGAATTAATCAAACAACTGGTTAAGCTTGAGATGGAAAATGCGGTGCCGCTTTCGGTGCCGCTGGTGGTTGATATCGGGGTTGGTGCCAACTGGAGCGAAGCCCATTAAGCAGAAAGAGAGCTTTCCCCCTATGCCCTATCGCAGAACCAAAATTGTGGCCACCCTTGGGCCGGCCTGCGCCGACGAAGCCAGCTTGCGGCGCTTGCTTGAAGCCGGAGTCAACGTTTTCCGCCTGAATTTTTCCCATGGCGAGCAGGCACAAAAAGCGCTGTGGGTTCAGATGATTCGCGAAGCATCGCGTGAACTGAACCGGGCCGTATCGATTCTTGGCGATTTACAGGGGCCGAAAATTCGCTGTGGCCTGATGAAAGATGGTTATCAGACCCTGACCGCGGGTCAGGAGGTCGTGGTCACAACCCGTGATCTGTTGGGCGAAAAGGGGTTGATCCCGACGATCTACCAGAATCTGCCGCAAGATGTGCGTCCCGGCGATCAAATTCTTCTCGATGACGGCAACCTGGAATTGCGCGTGATTGACAGCACGGCAACAGATGTCCGATGCAGGGTTGTGATCGGGGGACGGCTGAAAGATCGCAAGGGGATTAACCTGCCCGGCGTCAAGGTTTCTGCCCCGGCGCTGACGGAAAAAGATCTGGCCGATCTCGACTTCTGCATCGACCAGCAATTCGACTGGGTCGCGTTGAGTTTTGTGCGCAGTGCCGATGAAATTTATGACCTCAAGCGACGCTTATATGCGAGTAAAAGCTCTCTTGGGGTGATCGCCAAAATTGAAAAACCCGAAGCGGTCGAAAATTTCAATGCCATTCTCGAAGCCAGTGACGGCATCATGGTCGCACGCGGAGATCTGGGGGTTGAAATTCTGCCCGAGCGGGTGCCCCTGATTCAGAAGAGTATTATTCGTAAATGCAATATTCGCGGTAAGCCGGTCATCACCGCAACCCAGATGCTGGAAAGCATGATCGCCAACCCCAGGCCGACCCGCGCCGAAACCTCGGACGTGGCCAATGCCATTCTCGATGGCACCGATGCTGTCATGCTGTCGGGTGAAACCGCTGCGGGCAATTATCCGTTTGAAGCGGTTGCGGTCATGGATCGCGTCGCCCGCGACGTTGAGGCCGACCCCCAGGTGCAACGCAGCCCGGCCCAACCCGAAAAAGCCGCCGAGCACCGCAGGTTGCCCGAATCTATCGGTCGGGCGGCCTGTCAGATTGCCGACAGTGTCGGCGCCAGCGCGATTCTGGCCTTTACCCAAAGCGGTGGCACTGCCGCGCTAGTCGCCAAATTTCGCCCCGGCGTGCCGGTGATGGCGATTACCCCCAACCAGTCCGTGCGGCGACGCATGGCGCTTTACGGCGGTATTCATACCCTGCGCGTCGCGATTGAAGGCACCACCGAAGATCAGATTCTCTCCGTTGAACGGGTGGTGCTGCAACAAGGCGCCCTGCAACCAGGGGACATTGTCGTTATCACCATGGGCAGCCCGGTGTCCGCCCCCGGCACCACCAACCTGATTAAAGTCCATCGCCTGGGAACGGGAAATTTTTACGAGGTCCACTAACATAATTGGGAGACGTTATGGCGAGAACAGTTTTGATAACGGGTGCTTCATCCGGCTTTGGCGAAGCCATTGCCCGACACTTTGCCGCCAAAGGAGACCGACTGGTTCTGAACGCACGTCGCCTGGAAAGGCTCAAAAAGCTCAAGGCCGAGCTTGAATCCAGTGCTGAAATTCATCTGGTGCCCTTTGATGTGCGCGACCGCCAGGCCGTAACCCAGGCCTTGACCAACCTGCCTGCCGACTTTGCCGAGGTCGATATTCTGGTCAACAATGCCGGGCTGGCCCTGGGGCTCGAACCGGCCCACAAGACGGATCTTGATGATTGGGATTGCATGATCGACACCAATTGCAAGGGCTTGGTTTACTGCACCCGCGCCCTGTTGCCCGGCATGGTGGCCCGTAACCGTGGTCATGTGGTCAATATCGCGTCGACCGCCGGTACCTATGCTTACCCCGGAGCCAATGTTTACGGAGCGAGCAAATCCTTTGTGATTCAATTTTCAGCCAATTTGCGTTCCGACCTCCTCGGCACCAAGGTGCGTGTCAGTTGCATCGCCCCCGGCATGGCCGAAACCGAATTTTCCCTGGTGCGGTTCAAACAGGATGCCGAAAAGGCGGCCGCCGTCTACGCCGGCAAAAGCGCCATGACCGCCAGCGACATTGCTCACGCCGTCATCTATGCGACCGACCAGCCCGAGCACCTGAATATAAATTACATCGAACTCATGCCGGTCACCCAGGCGCCGGGCGGTTTAAAGGTTGTGCCGGTTTAGATTTTTTCCATATTGACAACCCATGAGAGTTGCGGCATTCTCGCGCCACTATGCAGAAGCTGACGAAAACCACTCTCCTGAAAACAAGCGCCGGGACAAAAACCTTGTTCCCGACCGCTGTGGTTTGTGCTAACGACAGCACTGAATAGGGTAGGCAAAATCAGTGTTCAGACGGCCACAAACCAAAAAAGGGTTTTGTGGCCGTTTTTTTTAACGAGCCCGAAGGGGCAAAGGAGATTCACAATGAAAGTCGGATTTATTGGTTGGCGCGGCATGGTGGGTTCGGTGCTGATGCAACGCATGGAGCAAGAGAATGACTTTAACGGGATTGAACCGGTCTTCTTCTCCACCTCGCAGGTGGGGCAGGATGCCCCCTTCGGGGCCGACAAACTTGTCGCGGCCAACGATGTCGCAACCCTGAAAAAGCTCGATGCGATTATCACCTGTCAGGGCGGCGACTACACCAAAGACATTCACCCAAAGCTGCGCGCCGCCGGCTGGCAAGGCTACTGGATTGACGCCGCCAGCACCCTGCGCATGGAAAAGGATGCGGTCATCATTCTCGACCCCGTCAACCGCAAGGTCATTGATGCGGCCCTGGCCGCTGGGCAAAAAGATTTCATCGGTGGCAACTGCACCGTCAGTTTGATGCTCATGGCCCTCGGCGGGTTATTTCGTAACAATCTGGTCGAATGGTTGACCGCCATGACCTACCAGGCCGCCTCGGGTGCCGGTGCGCCGAATATGCGTGAACTCCTCAGCCAGATGGGACACCTGCATACCAGCGTCGCCGGCGAACTGCAAGACCCGGCGTCGGCGATTCTGGAAATTGACCGCAAGGTTACGGCTGAACTCCGTGGTAGGGCAATCCCCCACGAGAACTTTGGTTTTCCCCTGGCGGGCAGCGTGCTGCCATGGATTGATCGTGAAGTGGAAGACGGTCAGAGCCGTGAAGAGTGGAAAGGCTACGCCGAAACCAACAAGATTCTGGGCACCAGCCAGCCGATCCCCGTCGATGGCATCTGTGTCCGTGTTGGGGCCATGCGCTGCCACAGCCAGGCATTGACCATTAAACTAAAAAAAGATGTGCCCATCGACGAGATTGAAGCCCTGCTGGCCAACGACAACGACTGGGCGGAACTCATTCCCAATACCAAGGCCGACACCTTGGCCCGGTTGACCCCGGCGGCCATTTCCGGCACTCTGAAAACTCCCGTCGGGCGCGTGCGTAAAATGAAAATCGGCCCGCAGTATCTTTCGGCTTTCACCTGCGGCGACCAGTTGCTCTGGGGAGCCGCTGAGCCTTTGCGGCGGATGTTACGGGTGCTGCGCGAAAAATAGCTGGCAAATAGGGAGTGGCGCGAACCGCATAAATCCCTGAAACGGATTCAGCTTGCCGAAAAATTGCAAAGTAACAAAGAGTAAAAAAGGTAACAGTTGAGCCTTTTGCAAAAAGATTGTCATCCCCGAATGCCTTGATCGGGGATCCAGCATTTTCAACCATTGCGAGAACTGGATTTCCGACTAAAATCACTTCGAGAATGACGTAAAGGAACTTTTGCACAAGGCTCTGTTCGGCACCTTTTTTGTGGGAGCGGCTTTCCGCCGCGAAAATTGCACGGAGTGCTGAATAGTTACAAAAAGTTTCGCGGTTTCGTGGGAGACCTGAAC
>JAACTI010000542.1 GCA_009993495.1 Deltaproteobacteria bacterium
CCACCCGACCAGATTCTTGAAATAAAGCACACTTGCCAATTGCTTCACGATCGAAGTCGGAGGCCAGAATATCGATCTCAGCGGCCAATTGAATATTAGGGGTTTTTGCATTTCGGTTTAAGTGCTTCCCAGCCAGACGGCTAAAGTATAAGCTAGTGAACTTCCCAGATTGACAATTATGGTGAGTCCGCAAATCAACTCCAGCCGCTTTCTATCGAGATAGTTCTTTTTGGACATCAAAACGACCAGTATCAAACCGATCAAGAAAACCGGAAGGTAGAAGAAAAATGTCACCGCAGGCATTCCCTGGCTCACTGCCAAACCGAATGCAATCCAGGCGATAACTGTCATCGCTATGTAGAGAAAAGCGGCGATATTTTTTCCCAATCTTATCACCAGATTTTTCTTCCCCTCGATCAAATCGGCGGGATAGTCCGGGAATTCGTTTATGAGGATGACATTGAAGATGGTGCAGGCAATGGGTATGGAAATCCAGTGCACGATATTGTCTATCGTGCCAGCTTGCAGATAGAAAGCAGTAGCCACAGGCAGCCATCCATAGCAGAATCCTATCAGCAATTCCCCGATGCCTCTTTTCACCCAACGCAGCGGCGGCGTGGAATAGAAGAAGCCGGCAATCATGCCAATGACTCCAAGGGGAATTGTCCAGTGGCCTGTTTTGTAATAGAACTGAAGGATAAGCCCAATCACTCCGGCCAAGGCTATCGCGATGTAACTGGCAATTTTAGCCTGTTTGTGCGGCAGCAGGTTCTTTAGTATAGTCTGAGTACCACCGGAGAAGGCATTTCTCTCCATTTCGGCAGAGAGTTTGTCTTCTTTGAGGTCATGGTATTCTCCGCCATAATAGGTGGAAAGCATGATTAACACAACGGCTATGGTGCTCCAGATAAACACAGGCCAATTAAATACGTCGTACGTGCGCCAGGCTAACACCGCGCCTAGAACAAACGGGAACACACCCACCAGATGAAATGGGGGTCGGGACAATTGAATCCACCCTTTGATGGTTTCACCTTTTGATCTAGTATCTGTCGCTAGTAT
>JAACTI010000203.1 GCA_009993495.1 Deltaproteobacteria bacterium
AACAACGCGCCTTTGCTGTGCGGCAGCTGCTGCTGGAGCAGAAAGAAAACATTGCTGCGCAAATTTTTCTCGATAAAACCGACATTGACCAGCCTGCGGCCAGCGGCCCCGCCAGCCGGGTCGAATTTACGATCAGCAGCAAATGAAAAAGATACTGCCACTTTTGTGTCTAGCGTTGCTGTTCGGCAGTACCGCCTTTGCGGGGCTGATTCTCAACGGCGAGCTTTCCCAGGGAGGTTTCCTGCGCGGCCAGGTGCCCGTTGGAACCCAGGTGTTCTTTCAGGAGAAACACCTGAGGCTGACGGCGGAGGGACAGTTCATTATCGGTTTCGGGCGTGACGCTGCGACGCAGCAGACTTTGGTCCTGATTGGCGCCGACGGTCAACGCCGGATTAAACCCCTGCACTTACGCCAGCGACAATACAAAATTCAGCGCATCGACGGCATCCGTTCCAACATGATGGCGCCCAACGCCACCGATCGGCAACGCATCGCGGTCGAAGCTCAGCTGGTGGCCGCCGCCCGTCAGCGCGACAGCAAGCTGCCCTTTTTTTACCAGCCCTTCGCCTGGCCCCTCAAGGGTCGCATCTCAGGAGTCTATGGCAGCCAGCGCATCCTCAACGGTGAGCCGCGCCGTCCCCATTACGGCCTCGACATCGCCGCCCCCACCGGCACCCCGGTGCTCTCCCCTGCTGCTGGTCGCGTCAGCCTGAGTCACGAGGGCATGTTCTTCTCGGGCAAAACCCTCATCATCGACCACGGCCACGGTCTGTCCTCAAGTTTTCTGCATCTGAGTGAAATTCTGGTCAAAGAGGGCGAATCGGTCAAAAAAGGCCAGCCCATCGCCCGCGTCGGCGCCACCGGCCGCGTCACCGGCCCCCACCTCGATTGGCGCATCAACTGGTTTGACCAGCGCCTCGACCCGCAGCTGCTGGTAAAGGCAAGGCAGTGAAAAAACCGGCATTGACAAGTAATTAAAAGTCATATATTCATATTTGTGAATAATAACCGCTGACAACAACCGAAGGAGATTTTACTATGACGGTTAATCGCTATTTACGTCTGGTCGCAGGTTTTTTTGTGATGCTGAGTGTGGCGCTTGCGCAGTTGCATTCCCCTAACTGGCTCTATTTCACGGCTTTTGTGGGGCTGAATCTGTTCCAGAGCGCTTTCACCAACTGGTGCCCGATGATGACCTTTTTGCGCAAGCTCGGGGTCGCAGATCGCTGAGGGGATTATCCCTGGCGGGGTTCACATTCCAGCAAGTGGTGCAGGGCAAGAATGAGTGGGTTAGGGTTTGCGGCGCAACGCGTCAGTAAATTTTCCGCCGCGAAAAGGTCGAACCCAGCACGTTGAAAGTGTTTTCGACAATAAAGAGGGCGTATTCGTCGGTGGTGAAGACAATTTCTTCAAGGCGTTTGAGCTGGATATTGTTGGTGACCACCATGAGCACGGTTTTTTCCTGTTTACGATAAGCGCCAATCGCGGGCAGCATGGTGGTGCCGATTTTGAGGCTGGCCATGGCTTGGTCGGCAATTTCCTGGGGTTTGTCCGAGATAATGAAGGTCAGCTTGCGCTGACTGAAGAGGGACAGACAGTAATCGACGGCCACCGAACAGACGAAGACCGCAATCATTGAAGCGATGACCAGGTCATTTTCCAAGTTGATGAAACTCAGGGAAAAGAGAATGACATTGAAAGTGAAATACACCTTGCCGACGCCGATATTGAATTTTTGATTGAGGATGACCGCCACCACATCAAGCCCGCCATTGGAACCGAGGGAACGCAGCACCATGCCTGCGCCTATCCCCAGGAGCGCCCCAAACACCAGCGCCGCATAGAGCTGGGTGCTGATGAAAATCTGGAAATTGACCAGCTGATAAAAGAAGGCAATCAGAATCATTGCCAGGGCGCTGTAGCCCAGAAAACGTCGCGAAACGTAAATGTAGCCGAGCACGAACATGGGGATATTCAACACCAGGTAAAGTACGCCGGGATCAAGCCAGCCGGTTTTGTAGTAGAGCAGTGACGCGATACCAAAGAGCCCGCCCGGCACAAAATTGTGGGGAATGGCTACCGACTTGAGGGCAATGACCTGAATCAGGGCCCCGATGGTAATCAATCCGCAATTCCAGAAGATGGAATAGGCGAATTTGCTTTTGTCTGCGGTCATAATCTATCCTCAAGCACGACGCGTTTTAACGCAGTGAACCTCGGCAGTCTCCTCCATAAAAACCGCCATGTCAAACGATACCGGACGCCGTAAAATTTTACCGACGGAGAATCTTCTTGGCCCTTTTTGAACTTGTTTCCCCCTACCAGCCCTGCGGTGATCAACCCGCGGCGATTGAAGAACTGGTGGCCGGCATTCAGCGCGGCGATCAGCATCAAGTGCTGCTGGGCGTCACCGGCAGCGGCAAAACCTTCACCATGGCCAACGTGGTCGAACGCGTGCAGAAACCGACCCTGGTGCTGGCCCATAACAAAACCCTGGCCGCCCAGCTCTATGGTGAATTCAAGGAACTTTTTCCGCACAATGCGGTTGAGTATTTCGTCAGCTATTACGATTACTACCAGCCCGAGGCCTATGTGCCGTCAACCGATACCTTCATTGAAAAAGACAGCTCCATCAATGAGGAAATCGACAAGTTACGCCACAGTGCGACCCGCAGCTTGCTGTCGCGCCGCGATGTACTGATTGTCGCTTCGGTCAGCTGTATTTATGGTCTGGGTTCACCCGAGGCCTATTTTGGGATGTTGATCAAGCTGGCAAAGGGGCAGGAACTCGACCGCAACCACCTGTTGAAGCAACTGGTGGAAATTCACTATGAACGCAACGACATTGATTTCCACCGGGGTTGTTTTCGCGTGCGCGGCGATTCGGTGGAAATCTTTCCCGCCTATGAAGAAAAGCGCGCCCTGCGCATCGAATTTTTCGGTGACGAAATTGACGCCATCAGCGAAATCGATCCCTTGCGCGGTCAGGTGATTGACCGCTTGCCGCAAACCACCATCTTCCCCGCCAGCCACTATGTGGCCACCAAGCCGACCCTGGAGCGGGCGGTGCGCGAAATTCAGGATGAGTTACAAACGCAGATTCAATCCTTCCGTCAGCGCAATATGCTGCTGGAGGCCCAGCGCATTGAGCAGCGCACCCTTTTTGATATTGAAATGATCGAGGAAATGGGCTACTGCCAGGGAATTGAAAACTATTCGCGCTTTCTCGATGGCCGTCAACCGGGCGAACCGCCGGCGACCCTCCTTTCGTATCTGCCGGATGACGCCCTGATGATCATTGACGAAAGCCACGTCAGCGTCAGCCAGGTTGGTGCCATGTACCGTGGTGATCGCTCACGCAAGGAGACCCTGGTCAATTTTGGTTTTCGCCTGCCCAGTGCCCTGGACAACCGGCCCCTGATGTTCGAAGAGTTTGTCGCCGGTCAACCGCAAACCGTTTATGTTTCGGCGACGCCCGCCGACTATGAATTGCAGCAGGCCGATGGCGTTTTTGTCGAGCAGGTGATTCGCCCCACCGGACTGATTGATCCCCCCATCGAAATTCGTCCGGCCCGCGATCAGGTTGATAATTTGCTTGGCGAACTTCGCGAGGTGGTTGCCAAGGGCGATCGGGTGCTGGTGACCACCCTGACGAAACGCATGGCGGAAGATTTGACCGGCTACCTGCAAGAGGTCGGCATCAAAGTCAATTATATGCATTCTGATATCGACACCATCGAACGGATGCAGATTATTCGTGGCCTGCGCGCCGGTGAATTCGACGTGCTGGTGGGGATCAACCTGTTGCGCGAGGGGCTGGACATTCCCGAAGTTTCCCTGGTGGCAATTCTCGATGCCGATAAGGAAGGTTTTTTGCGTTCGACCCGCTCGCTGATTCAGACCTGTGGGCGCGCGGCCCGGCATGTGGACGGGCGGGTGATTATGTACGCCGATCGCGTGACTCGCTCGATGCAGGCCTGTCTCGATGAAACGCAACGACGCCGCGAAAAACAGCTGGCGCATAACCGCCGGCACAAGATCACACCACGGTCGGTGACCAAATCACTGCGCACCATTCTCGAAGATCTGCGCGGCAAAGACGATCAGTTGGCGCTGGTCGCCGAAGCCCAGACCCTGTATGGTGATCCCGCGGAGATAAGCCGACAGATCGAAAAAACCCGCAAAGAGATGCTCGCCGCCGCTGCCGATCTTGATTTTGAGCGTGCCGCCGGTCTGCGTGATCACATGCTCCGGCTGGAAAAGCAGGAACTGGCTTTGCGCAGTTGAAAACCGCAAGGGCTCTGTTAGGATCTGTCCAGCGCTGTCCAGAATAAAGGAGAAAACCCTATGACCCCTCAACCCGATATTCTGATTCTTGGTTCCGGAACCACCGCCTTTGCCGGAGCCCGGCTGGCGGCCGCTCGTGAGGCCCGGGTTTTGATGATCGAACAGAGTCATCTGGGGGGTACCTGCGTCAACTGGGGCTGCGTGCCGAGCAAGACCCTGATCGATAAGGCCGAAATGTATCACGCCGCTCGCCGGGGCGAGGCCTGGGGCCTGAACCTGACTGCCGGCCATCCCGATTGCAAAACCTTGATGGAGCTCAAGCAACAGGCGGTTGAGACCCTGCGTGAAAGCCACTATCAATCAGAACTTGAAAACACTCCCAACCTCGAAATTCTGCGCGGGCATGGCAAATTTGTCGGCAGCCACCAGGTTCAGGTGGGTAAAAAAATCATTACCTGCGACAAAATTCTCATTGCCACCGGCGGCCTGCCGCGCGTGGTGCCTATCCCCGGGCTGGAGCAGATCGACTATCTCACCAGTTACAGCGCCCTGCATCTGCCCGAATTCCCGGAATCCTTACTGATGCTCGGTGGGGGCGTGATCGCCCTTGAAATGGGCCAGATGTTTGCGCGCTTCGGCACCAAGGTGACGGTGCTGGAACGCGGGCCGGTGCTGCTGAGCGAATTCGATCCGCGCCTGACAGGCAAATTTCAGCAAATTCTCGAAGAAGAGGGGATTCATTTTCTTTTCAACGTTGAAACCCGCAAGGTAGAAAAGCGTAAGGGACAGGTGTGTCTGGAAGTGCAGGTGGGAGCCGAAACCCTTGAACTCTGTGCCGAACGCCTGATGCTGGCAGTCGGCACCGCACCTGCCAGTCAGGGGATTGGGCTGGAGAAAGCCGGGGTGAAAACCCACTCGACGGGTTTTATTCAGGTGGATCGCCAGTTGCGCACCACCGCGCCGGGTATCTGGGCGGCGGGCGATGTCACTGGCCAGCCCCTGATTGCCCCTGCTGGAGCCCGTGAAGCTATGACGGCGGTGGAAAATATGTTCGCACCGGCGGTGCCGGCGACGATTGACCATCGCTTAACCCCCATGGCGGTCTTTGTCGATCCCGAATTTGCCACGGTCGGCATGAACCGCTTGACCGCTGAGGCCAATGGCAAGCAGGCGGTGGAAAACTATCTTGATCTCGAACGGGTGCCCAAGGCT
>JAACTI010000543.1 GCA_009993495.1 Deltaproteobacteria bacterium
TGGAGACCAAAATAGGGACAGCGACCGTTTTATTAATGGGCGCTGTCCCTATTTATTTTCCTGTCCCTATTTATTTTCTCCAAGAGGGGTCTTCTTTGTTTGTTTCAGTCCCTGTTTGTTTCAAACGTAAACCACCTATCTTTCTCAACTGGATCAATCGCCATTGAAGTTCCATTTTTAAAACCTATTTTCACGATAGCCCCTTTTCTAACTTCGAGGATATCACCGATACCAATAGTATCATTGAAATACATTGCAATGTACTCATTAGAGCCCTTGCTCTTTAAGAATACATCGCCATGTAGGCTCTCAACAACTCCGACTGAAGGAACGTGTATCACTTCGATTTTTAGGATCGGATGAATAGCTTTCATTTCCTCTATTTTATTCCCGCTGCAACTCAAAACTAGGAGTGATACCAACATAAGAGCAAAACCATTTTCTTTCATAATTACTTCTCGCAGCAATCCTTTTTTGTTTTGATGAGTTCGATCTTCTTATAGTAAGACTTGTAGGCGACTTTGTGGTTTTGCCAATCGAAGCCCACCGCTATAATACCAGAGTATAAACATGTCACTTTTACTTTACAATCAGACAACTGACTTTGTTCCTCGCCAACCAAAGGTATAAGGCCACTCTTTCCCCAGAAGATAAACCAACTTACCCTGACGCTATAGTATGGCGGACAGTTCTCGCTTCTGTGTTGCAAATTCGGTGGCAGCCACGGTGTCCTAGGATCTCTACTTGTCTGAGGGTCTTGCGGGTTGGGCCCGGGATCAAACCCTTTCAGTCCCATTGGATCCACCAGCTGAATCGGATTGTTCATCACATAAGTATAGAGGTTAATCCCCGCTTCCTCACCAATCGGATCAGGAGACAGATACCGCCCGATCCCCGGATCATAGTAGCGATGATAGTTATAATGCAGGCCAGTCTCT
>JAACTI010000544.1 GCA_009993495.1 Deltaproteobacteria bacterium
CGGGTATTGAGAAACGCCGGTTTTTCACGCCGCTTAAGCAGCTCGTCCACAGAAACCCGGCCTTCAATGACGCCGGCCAGGTCTTTTTCGACCCGCTGCCACTTGCCGAGGTTCTCCACAGCTTCACCGGCAGCATTGTTCACTTGCAGAATATCGAGCACCAGACCATTTTTACGGGTATGAATCTGAGCCCCCAAAATATTGATGCTATGGGCCGCCATCACCCCGGCAATCTGGGAGAAAAGCCCGGGAGAATCGAGGGTCGCTAAAGTCATTTGGGTGTAGGCATGCTCAGGGAACTGATCTATTTTCATCGCCAGAGTGTCTTTGCCCCGCCCCAGAGAAAGACGGAGATGCGCAATGATTTCCCAAGAATGGTAACTGAGGACATAGCGTGTACTGAGGTTGCCAAGGCACCGATTGACCCGGGATTCGGCAAAGTCTTCCAGGAGCGCCGCCCGGATTTTGCGTTTGCGGGTGCGAACTTTTTCGGAATGTTTTTCGCGATAAAAATCGCCCTTTTCCAGCCGATCAAAGGTTTTTTCAAAAAGTTCCTGCAGTAATTGCCCCTTCCATTCGCTCCAGACATCGGGGCCAACCGATCGGATATCGGCAAAGGTCAACAGATAGAGCATTTTGAGGTTTTCGCTCATGCCGATCTTGGCGGCAAAATCGCTAATGGTGCGGTTATCGTGCAAATCACGGCGCTGAGAAATAGTGCCCATGGCCAAATGATGCTGAACTAAAAACTGCAAACGTTGTGCATCTTCCCGGTTCAGTCCCATGCGCCGCGCGATGGTCGGCACCATGGAAGCTCCTTTGCTGCTGTGGTCTTTTCCTTCGCCCTTGCCAATATCATGAAAAAGTGCGGCAAGAAGCAGCAACGCGCGTTTTTCAATATCCTGCGCCAAACGGGTCAGCAGCGGGTATTCACTGGCATAGGCGCCATCCCACAAACGACAGAGCTCCTCAACGACAAACAGGCTGTGAATATCAACCGTATAAATGTGGTAAAGATCGAACTGCACCTTGCAGAAAATGCGTCGAAATTCGGGAATATAAT
>JAACTI010000204.1 GCA_009993495.1 Deltaproteobacteria bacterium
AAAAATCGTGAAGGGGGGGGGATATTCCACCGATTGCCTATTTTGCTGCTTTGACAAAAAATCGATCTTGTCAAACCAAGGGCCAGAGGGGTCAGTTCCTCTGGTTCTTCAGCGAATATTTGATCAGTCGGTACTGCAGAGCATGTCGGGTTATGTGAAGGGACTCAGCGGCTTGCGTTTTGTTCCAACGACAACGATTGAGTGCCTGCAAAATGAGATCGTGTTCCAGTTCTTCAAGACTGATGCCGTCGATTGGCAGCTTGAAGCTGGTGTAGTAGTGCGCAAAGCCGGCCCGAATGCGTTCGGGTAAGTCTTCGATATCCAACAGGTTTGTACGTCTGAAAACCAGCATCTGCTCTAGTAGATTTGCCAGTTCGCGCACATTACCCGGCCAATTATAGTTTTGCAGCGCTTTCAGCAACGCCGCGCTCAGTTGAACATTCGTCGCCTGTTTTTGTTGCAGATAAAATTTGATCAATAGGGGAATATCTTCCGGCCGCGACCGCAAAGGGGGCATATTCAGGGGAACAACCGCCAGCCGAAAATAGAGGTCATCGCGAAAATAACCGGCGGCAACATCTTTTTCGAGATCGCGATTAGTTGCTGCAATCACGCGTACATTAATACCCAAACTGCTTCCTCCAACCGGTTCAATCTCCTGTTCTTGCAGTGCCCTTAAGAGTTTGGGCTGCAGGGCCAGGGGTAATTCACCGATTTCGTCGAGAAACAGGGTGCCGCCGTCGGCAATTTCAAGTTTCCCCGTTTTGTCGCGTGACGCTCCGGTGAAGGCCCCGCGGCGATAGCCAAAAAGTTCACTTTCAAACAGATTTTCAGGAATGGCTGCACAGTTCACGGCAACAAACGGTGCTTCGCGGCGTGCGGATTGCTGGTGGATTTGTCTGGCAATTAATTCTTTGCCGGTGCCACTTTCCCCCTGTAACAGTACCGATACATCGCTGTTGGCAATTTTTGTGACCCGTTGCAGAAGAATCTGGATAACGGGTGATTGGCCAATAATGACGCGCTCTTCTGCTTTGGCTGGGTTGGTCGTTGGATAGCAAACCTTTTTGTTCTGAAAAAAGTTCAAGGCCCGGCGTAGTGTCTGGATCAGAAGATCATGGGGGATCGGCTTCAGCAGGTAATCAAAAGCTCCGGCCTTCATGACATTAACCGCATTTTCAATGCTGCCGTGACCGGTAACCACGATAATCGGAGTGTTTGGCGCTCTGGCGTGAATGTCTGCCAATAATTTAAAGCTGTTGCGTTCCGGCATCATAAGATCGGTAACTACGACTGCCGGATAGTGCGGCTGAAACAAATTTAGCCCTTCTCGGGGACTGCCCGCGGTCAGGATTTTGAACCCGGCCGTTGCTAGGGCGTAGCCACAGGTGCGGCAGTAATTCAAATCACCATCAATCAGCAGAACAGACACATCCACGCTTAGCTCCCATTGTGATTTCAACGGTTCATACACCAAACTCCTATCAAAACTACTGCCAAGTTGTTTATTTGCGTGCAGTCAAAATTGCAACTGCTGCTAACCCCCTTAAATAAGGCACGAAATTTATTCCCAGGCAAAAATATTTCCAGCCCTCGATGCGAGCGCGCTGGTGCTTTAGGGAATTGTCCGAATTCTTATGGGGTTTTTATGTGTGATATCCGGCAGTTAGTTGTTGAATATTCTACATATTTTAGGCGGGGGCATAATCGGATTGAAATTAACTTACTGAATTTACGTGGTTTTGTTTTTTGGCGCATTGTTTGCTTTCTTTGTATGATCTCAGCCATGAAGATAAACGTTTATAACTCTTTGCCCAACTCACAGACAAAGAAAAGCGCGCCCGATGCTTTGCCGAGGTTTATCAGGTACCAATCTCGTGCAGTCTTACCTCTGGCGCGGAAGGAAACTCGGACGGGTGGTGCCTCCGGGTTAGGAATGTGTTATGGGCGTGCCTTTTGAGGCACGCCACCTTTTGGCTATTATGAAAACGGTCTGTTTTTATGTCTTCTCAGCGCCGTGGACACCATCCCTGATCTTCCTGTTCCCCAGGCATTAAACTCTGCCTGTGGTGGCCAGTTTTTTTTGATACCCAAGAAGGCGTCGAATAGTTCGAGGCCAAATCTTCAACCTAAGATGGAGGTAAAAAATGCTTAAAAAACTGAGACTTATGGTCGCCATGCTGACGATCATAGCCGCCGCCGCGCCGTCAATGGCGGCCGAATTCGTCTTTCATGGCGATCTGAACAACCGCTTCAATCTTTATTCGAGCCATGCCAATCTTTATAAGGGCGCGGTACTGGAAAAAGGGGTTGCTGAACAGGGCGGCGCCAAGGGCGCCGTTTTAGGAGACTCGAATAACACCACTTGGGGCGATGCCAAGTACCGCTTTTGGACCGAGGCCAAATCTAACGACGGCAAGATCAAGGGCGTCTTCGCGCTTGAGGTCGGCGCAATTCGCTTCGGCAACAAAGACCAGGGTGGCGCATTTTCGGGCGACGGTAAGAATATCGAGACCCGTTGGCTTTATACCCAGTTCCAGGTGCCAGGCAGTGCGCAGAAATCTCTGCTGACTTTGGGTTTACAGCCCTACAAGGTCAACAAGTTTGTTTGGTCCGAGACTGCTACCGGGGTCAAATATACTACCGATCTCTATGAGCTGGCCTGGATGCGGGGCTATGAACATTTCAATACCTCCGCTGATAATGATCGCAGCTCGGCAGATGGCTTCTCTGCGCGGGTAAATTTGAGGCCAAATGAAAATGTCAAGTTGGGTCTGTTTGCCCTCTATCAGACGCAAGATCCTGACTCTGCAACCCCGGGCAAGGTTGACGCCGCCCAATACGGCATCAAGCAGATGACCGATGTTGAATATGACATTTATACTTTTGGTGTCGACGGTGGGCTGACTTCGGGGAACTTCTTCGTCAATTGGGATGGCATCTACCAGGCGGGTGAACTTGATAATGCTCAGTTTACTGGTTTCACTGCGACCACGACTCAGGATTTTGACCTGAGTGCCTATCTATTGCACGCTGATGTCGGCATAAAAATGGGTGCCAGCAAGCTGACCTTCACCAGCTGGTATGCTTCGGGCGATGATAACGACACGGATAACGATTTGAATGCGTTTATGTCAACCGATGTTGATACCTTTGACAGCATTGTGCTGTTTGAAGGTGGCTATACCGATGACAACTATATGACCGAACGTCCTTACCTGTTCAATAATGGTCTTTTCCTCAACAAACTGGCCTACGATCGTAAGCAGAATGACAAGACCAAATGGGGCCTTGCCGCCCTTTATCTGTTGACCGCCGAAGATTTAAATGGCGAAGATCAAGTTGGAACCGAGTTCGACGCCTATGTGAGCTACCAACTTTATGACAACCTTGAGCTGGCTCTCAATGGTGGCTACCTTATTACCGGCGACTGGTGGAATACGGTAAAAACTGCTAATGCCGACGATAATATTTACCGGATCACCTCGCGCGTGCGCTATCATTTCTAAGCACACGAACCGCTCCAAAGCCTTGCACGCGGGCCAGTCAATTTGGCTGGCCCGCTTTGCATGGTGCGCCCGGCAGGGCGCGTTTTTCTCTTTTACTGGAGATCAGGGATGGCTGCGATGTTGCGTTTGCACCCGAAGTTGATTTTTCTCATTGGTCTTCTGCTGGCGCTTGCGGCGCCAACGATGGCGGGGACGCGTCTGGAACCGCTGATCTCTGAACTCAGCAAAGAATTCTCTCCCCTCAAGGGCTACATCATTATGCCCGTGAATGATGGTTATCTTGTTGATTTAGGCGCCGGAAGTGGGGTGCGTGTCGGCGATCTTTTAACCGTTTTGCAGTCGGGAGCCAAGGTCATCCATCCAATTACCGGTGAAGATCTTGGAACCCTTGATAAGCGACGCGCAGTGCTCAAGGTGACGCAGGTCGAGAGTAAGTTCAGTCATGCGCGCCAAATTTCGGGGGAGAAAAACCTTGCCACGGGCGCGCCCCTCAAGCGTTTTGCCGCTTTAAATGCCGAGTTCGTCGCTGCGGGCGAGGGTGCTTCTGAGTTATTTGAACGCCTGCGCAACGCTGTCCCCGCATTGTTCTGGCAGCAATCAAAGATGTCTTCAACCGAAAACTCCTCAGATCCTTCCCCTGATATTCGGTTTTTTTTCGATGGACAGCGCATTAAAGTCACCGGGCCGGATGAGCTGGTGCTGCGCTCCTATTCTGTCCCTCTGCCACCGCAAGATAAGCACCTGAATGCGCGGGAAAAAACCGATTATCCCGTTGAACTGGTTGACGGTTCGATCCGCTATACACCAAACCGCCCCAGGGTGAAAATTGTAGGCGATATGCACGGCGCAATTTTGATGGCCGATTTTGCTCAAGTTGATGGCAGCTTGCTGCTTGCCGCTACCGATGGCTTAAACCTGTGGGTTTATCGTGTCGGCCAAACGCTGGAACTTCTCGACGAGACGCGCTTTCATGACCGCAAGATCCATGCTTTAAGCTGGTGGCAACCGGAGCCCGGAAAGCTTTTTCTTGCCTTGAGCGGCACGATTGAAGGCTTCCCCAATCAAGGAACCAGCGTCAAAACCACGCCGTTAGGCCGTTTGCTGCGCTTCAAAGACGATAGGCTTGCTCCGGGAGGCTACGCCGATCCCTTGTTTTTTCTTGGAAGCTTCGACCGCGACGGGGATGCGAAAAAAGAATTATTGTTGGGCCAAGAACTCGATCTGGATAATTTTTATGGTCGCGTCCTGGAGCTTCGCCCTACAGGGACAAAGTTGAAAGCTGTGGCCCCGAATGTCGATCTGCCTTATCCTTTTGCGGTTCAGGGAAGCATTTTTGCTCACCTGAATGATTCTGCCCCAAGCCAAACGATAAACATCAACACCGGCGCGTTGACAATTTATCATGGAGCCAAAATTTTTTATCAGGCACGCAAGAGCTTTGGCGGAAGTCTTTCGCAGCTTTCCTATGATCGCAACCCCGAGTCCAAAGAAACACTGTTCGGCCAGGTGCACTTTGAAGTCAACCCGGTTGTTGCCGATGTCGATGGCGATGGGCACAAAGAGATTGTTGCGGTTTCGTCATATCGTCCGCAGTTTTCAATAAATTTTGGCAGTAAACCAACAATAGAGGCCGCGGGGCTCGCCGTTTTGAAATACCAGGAAGGTGGAACCTATAGAAATTCGTTGTGGTTGGAATCTGAATTTCCGATTCAGGGGCTCTATGCTGATGACGAACGCATTTTGTTTATCTCTTCCGATTTGCAAGATCCCGCAGGAACAGATCAGCTCTCACGATTGATGATGCTACCGCTATTTGTTAAATAATTACCTGTGATTCTTCCCACGGAAGCTTTCGTACTGCTCACCCAAGGGGATCTTCAGCCCCTGTAGTAAACCCTGAGGTTTATTGCAGAACTCTT
>JAACTI010000546.1 GCA_009993495.1 Deltaproteobacteria bacterium
CCTTCCAAGGATTACCCCAAGCATGTTGTTGAAATCGTGAGCGACACCTCCCGCCAGTCTTCCGACCGATTCCATCTTCTGGGCCTGTTGAAACTGAGACTCAAGTTTCTTTCTTTCGGTTACATCCATGAAATTCACAACCATGCCCGAAGGAGTTCCATGCTGATCCCGCATCAGGGCAGCGCTGACAGATACATCTAAAAGCCTTCCGTCTTTTGTCAAACGCCTGTTCTCAAGCGTTCCGGCTTTGCCGGTATTGTATAGTTCCTTAATCCTTACCGCGGTTATTTCCCTTTGATCATCAGGCACGAAAGGAACTTCCCCCTGCATCATTTCTTCCTGAGTCCAGCCGAACACCTCAGTGAAGGCGGGGTTCAAATAGCGGAGCTTCCCTCCCGGGCCGTACACCACCACAGGATTGGGGTTTGCTTCAAGAATGGCCCGGATGCTTTCTTCTTTCTCCCTGATCTTCCTATCGGAGAGCACACGATGGGTCACATCCCTCGCAACGACGCTGATAAATGGATCGCCGTCATTGGGCCTAATCAGGTCACTTTGATATTCAAGATAAAATTTACGGCCGTCCCTGGCAAAGTAAGCGGTTATCCCCTGGCAGTGTCCGGTATCTTTCAGCTTTCGAAGGTATTCCGTTTCAAATAATGGAGCCAGCTCGGGCTTCATGAAATCACAGGCCCTGCGGCCGAGGAGACCCTCCAGGGGGTAACCGAACATATCCAGGACGGCCCGGTTCCCAGAAAGAAACCGGCCTTCAAGATCCTGGGTAAAGATGGCGTCTGATGTGGCTTCATAAAGTTGCCGGAACCGTTTTTCCGATTGCCTGAGGTCCTCCTCTGCCTGCCTTCTTTCCGTTATGTCTTTTACCCAGACCTGTATCCCCGGCTCTCCTTCAACAAGAAGCTCCTTTGCGCTGATCTCCCCGTAAAACCATGAGCCATCTTTGCGCTGCAGTTTTACTTCGTAATGAGAGGTCACTTCCTCCCCTCTCAAACGAGTTTCTGCCCTTTCTTTCGTAAGACCTCTGTAATCCGGATGACAAATAATCCAAGGGTCCATCCCCAGAAGCTCGCCATTGCTATACCCCAACATCTCATGCAGGCGCCTGTTGGCAAAGACAATCTTAGGGCCTTTATGAATGAAAATCCCGTCAAAGCTCTCCTCAACAAGACTGCGATACCTCTCTTCACTACGTGCGAGTTCTTCCTCGGCCTTCTTTCGCTCGGTGATGTCCCGGACAATAGCCTGAACCAAAGACCTTCCTTCCGTCTCGATACGGTTCAGGCCCACCTCCGTATCGAAAAGGGTCCCGTCGAGCTTTTGGTGTCTCCATTCAAAGAACTGGGGATGACCCTTAAGGACCTCCTCGATCTTCTGGAGG
>JAACTI010000547.1 GCA_009993495.1 Deltaproteobacteria bacterium
CGACCGACTGCCGGCCGAAGGTTTGCAAATTAAGGGCTGGCCGTTTGCGAAATGGGGAGCGCCGCCCGACATTATGCACCCGAGCCAGCAGGCGACCAAGGGCTTGCAGGGTTTGGGGCTGGGAAAATTCGGGGGCGTAACCGCCTTGCAGGGGAAAGAGGGCAAAATGAAAACCCCGGAAATAATGCAGGCTGCGTTCTTGCAAAATCAGCGGGGCTAACACCGGTAATTCTTCGGCGGACAATTCGTGGCAGAAGTCGTGTTCTTCCTGAAGTTGGGCCGGTGTCCAGCGTTTGGGACGGTAAAATTTGACAATCAACGGAGGCTGAGCTTCGACCCCAACCCGATAAACGCGATTTTCATAACTGTTCAGGGCAAAAATTCGACAATCACACTGAAAGCCCAGACTTTCGACGGCATCCATGATGAAATCGGGGTTGAGACTGGCGAATGAATGGCTCATACTGCGAATTGCGTCCTTTCCTCAAATTTGATGCCCATCAGCATAACCTGCTGTTGTGCTGTCTACAAGCTGAATCAAGCGCAAGGCTTGGTTCAGGGAGGAGCTTGATGAATTACTGGCTGATGAAATCGGAACCAGGGGCCTTCAGTATTGATGATCTGGCGCTGCGCCCGCGGCAGACCGAACCCTGGGATGGGGTGCGCAACTATCAGGTGCGGAATATGCTGCGCGACCAGATGAAAGTAAACGATCTGGCTTTTTTCTATCATTCCAATTGCACGCCCCCCGGCGTGGTGGGGATTGTCCGCATTGTGCGGGAAGGGTATCCCGATGTGACTGCCTTCGACCCGCAGCATAAACACTTTGATCCGACCAGCAATCCCCAGCAGCCACGCTGGTTTATGGTCGACGTGCAACTGGTCGCAAAGTTTCCACGGATGCTCAGCCTTGAACTCTTAAAAAACTGCCCGGAATTAGCCGGCCTGCAAATTCTGCGACGCGGCAACCGGTTATCGGTAACGCCGGTGAGTGCGGAACACTGGAATTTTATTCTGGATCTGGCGCGAAAGTGACGGATTCTCCTG
>JAACTI010000548.1 GCA_009993495.1 Deltaproteobacteria bacterium
CAGTGGGAGACGTTGGCGCTTGAAGCAATTTTCACCTTGACGCGCAATTCGCCGATCATGGCGTTAAGGCCGCTCGCGACATTGCTGGTGGGTTTTGAGACAAAATCGACGGCTCCCGCATCCAGGGCATCGATCGTAATCTGTTTGCCGCGCTGGGTCAGAGAGCTGACCATGACCACCGGTAGAGGATACTGGGGCATAAGTTTGCGTAAAAACGCCACCCCATCCATGCGCGGCATTTCGACATCGAGGGTCAAAACATCGGGCCGCAGCTGAACAATTTTATCGCGGGCCTGATAGGGATCGGACGCGGTTCCGACAACCTCGATCCCCGGATCAAGGTTCAGCCCCTGGCTGAGAATGTTGCGCACCAGAGCTGAATCATCAACGACCAGAACACGTATTGGGCGAGACATCAGGCCGTTCCTTTCTGGTAAAGCGCAGGTTCCAAATAGCGAAAGAGGGTCTGGGTGCGGCCCAGGGTTTCCGAGTGACCAATAAAAAGGTAGCCCCCCGGTTCGATGAATTTATGAAAACGAGTGACCAGGGCATCGCGGGTCGGCTGGTCGAAATAGATCATCACATTGCGACAGAAGATAATTTGAAAGGGCTTCTTGAACGGGAAATGAGTATTCATGAGATTAAAGCGGCGGTAGGTGATTTCTTTTTTGACCTGCTCCTTCACCGCCAGATGACTCTGCTCCGCCGGGGTAAAATATTTGTTGCGCAGATTGGCAGGTAATTGTTCAACCCGATCACGCGCATAAACCCCTGCGCGGGCGGCCGAGAGCGCACGGTCAGAAATGTCCGTTGCCAGCAAACCGGCGTCCCAGTTTTGATAGTCGTTCCCTAAATGTTCCATCATCAGCATCATCAGGGTGTAAGGTTCTTCGCCGGTTGAACTGCCCGCGCACCACACGCGCAGATCGCGGCGGTTCTGACGCCTAAGGTTTTCCACCACCGCAGGAAAGGCGGTTTCCGAAAAGTAGGTGAAGTGATCCTTCTCGCGGTTGAAGTAGGTATGGTTGGTCGAAATCAAATCGACCAGTTCGCTTAAGCCTTGTTCGGATTTATCGCGGGTCAGGTATTCAATGTATTGGGAAAAGCTGCCAAACCCCAGTGTCCGCATCAATTTTTGCAGGCGCCCAACCAGCAGTGAACGTTTCTGCTCGGTCAAATTGATGCCGAAACGCTGATGTATCAAGTCACGTAAACCGGCGAACTCGGTGTCGCTGATCGCCATCATGCTCGTAGAGGTCTGGGGTATCTGGTTCATCGCGGTGACTTATTCCTGCTCCTGGTCGTCGTTCGCCCTTTTCATCAGGCGGTTCATCTCTTCATCAAACAGCAGTTTCTGGACATCAAGCAAAATTTTGACATCCTCACCAATTTTCCCCATGCCCTGGATATATCGACTGCCGGTACTCTTGCCGGTGCGCGGCGGTGGCTCAACATTTTTCGCCGGGATATCAGCAACTTCGCTCACCTCATCAACCACCAGGCCGACCTCGGTGCCGTCAATATTGACGACAATAATGCAGGTGCGGTCGTCATAGTCTCGGGCCTGCATGCCAAAGCGTGCCCGCACATCCATCACCGGAATCACCTTGCCGCGCAGGTTGATAACGCCGCGGATAAAATCGGGCATATCGGGAACCTCGGTAATTTTTTGAATACCGATAATTTCGATGACGAAGCGGATTTCGATGCCGTAATCTTCACCGGCAAGATGAAAGGTCAGGTACTTGTCTTTCTGGGTATCTTCGTTGTCAATGGCCACAAAGGCGCTATCGATGCTGCTCATAGGTTCCTCCTGAGATGTTTCACTTTATGAATTTGCGTCTTTTGTCAAATTTTTACCT
>JAACTI010000549.1 GCA_009993495.1 Deltaproteobacteria bacterium
ATCAAACTCGAGACCCTCTCTCCTGCTGCACAACCATAACATCGTTTATGACTCATCGGGCGGGGCCATTCCTTTTTCCCGGAGTTCCTCGATGGCTTCATGATTCTTTTTCAGATGTGCAAGCCCCATGCCCATTAACACATAAGGGGCCTTGGTGAACTGGATCTCGCTGTACTCCACGATCTGGACATGATTGCCCCAGGGGTCCAGGAAGTCGAGAAACGTATCGGGCAGGATCTCGATATGGTTGGCCTTGAGCGCCTCCCTCACCGCCTCCTGGTCATCCACAACCAACCCGAAATGACGGGATACATCAGGGCCCTGATAACGCTTCTCTGCAAGAGCAATGAACTGGTCACCCATGTCGATGAAGGCCATCCCCTCATGCCGCCCCCTCAGGCTGAACTGAAATATTTTCCCATAGAAATTGAGTGCCTCATCCACATCGCCCACTTCGAGGGCGATATGATTCATTCCCATGATATGGGCTTTCTTCACCGTACTCTTTTTGCCTTGTTTCACTTTTTCTTTTGCAGTCTGCATACCCATTCACTCCTTTCCCTCATAGCCTGCTGATACCCAACATGGACCGGTCAGCAGAACGGCTCATTCCTCTATTAAATATCCTATTGGCCCTGCTGTCAAACGGGCGGATAAAGTTGGAGCCATCCGCATAAAAAAACCCATCTCACTTTTTATGAGATGGGTCGTTATGCCGGATAATTTGTAATCTAAGACCGGTACGGAATGGCATCGCAGGCTAAGCAGCCTTTGACTTTTTACCGGCGACTTCAATCTCGATCTTCTTGGGTTTGACCGCCTCCCTTGCCGGAGCAGTAATGGTCAGCAGACCATTGTCAAAGGAGGCATGGATTTTATCCGTTTCCACACCCTCAGGAAGGGTGATGGTCCGCTCGAACGCTCCATAGCGGATCTCACGGAGCATGTAATCTTC
>JAACTI010000205.1 GCA_009993495.1 Deltaproteobacteria bacterium
GGTCACAACTGAAAGCGCTCTTCTTTTTGCGCAAAGGCGGTCGGGTATTTTTTACGGCAATAACGATATACGTAGAAGGTTGTAACCACCGCCAACCAGGCGCCGGCCAGAGTATCGGAAGGGAAATGCTTGAGCAGCACGACCCGGCTGGTTATAACCGCCCCGGTCAGGGCCAGCCCCAAGGGCCAGCTTTTCGGCCAGATGTACCAAAGGGTCAGGCCAATTGCGGCGGCGGTATTGCTGTGTCCGGAAGGGAAGGATTGCATCTTGGCCGAGGTTTCAAAGAGATAAAAGCCGTAAAGATTTTCCGTGAGCCATTTGACCGGGCGTGGGCGGCCACAGAGAACTTTGATCAGGTCGGCCAGCAGTCCTGAGCTTGCGACCGCCAGAAACAAAAAAACCGCGCGGGCGCGCCAGCGTTGCCAGAATTGCATTTTTGCGACCGGCAACTGTCGACGCAATTGCCAACGGCTCCACAGGATAACAGCCGCCGCCAGAACCAGCGGATAAAGCGAATCTCCGGCCTGGGTGATGGCGTTAAATATTTGACTGAGCGCTGGGTCTAGCGCCAAAAAATGACTCAGAATTAACCGATCAAGTTCAAGAAACAACAGGGCACAAACGAGCAGAACCAGCACAGTGCCGATAATAAATTTCAGCCCATGGCGGCTTTCATTCTTTTGCATAAAGTTCCAATCTGAGTTTGCGGCCTTTGGAATAGTTGTAGCTGTCGAAGCTGTTGAGCAATTTTAGTTGCGCCAGGCGTCCGGGTGCCAGTTGCTCGAAGCCTTGTTTGTCGCGCTCTTCCAGCAGCAGATAGCGATAGTCCTCAGATGCCAAGAGTTTGATCGCGTCTTCAACCCCGGTCATGCGGGTTTTGGTGCCGATTAAAAAAGCCAGGCTCGGCTCGCGATAACCTACGGCCACCAAGGTGCCTGGAGGCTGGTTTTCGAGCAGACGTGCCACCTGTCGACTGGGCCAAGCCAGGTCAACTTGAGGGAGAATGGCGCTGAACGTGATGGGCAACACCAGCAGCGCGCCAAGAACCAGTACGGGGAGACAGGCGAGCGGCGGATGTTGACGGAAAATCCGCCAGGCTGCATGCAAACAAAGGAATCCGCCCAGCAGGGGCAGCAGGTGCCAAAGTTGAAACGCCTTAACCCACAAGGGCAGTAGGGGGAGGGCCAGACCCAGCAGCAGCGACACCAGCAGCCACAGGCCTGTGGCCAGCCAGGGATACAGCTGTCTGCGTTTTGATGTTGGCCTCGACCGGGCTTGTGGCTGGCTGAGCCCGGCAGCGGTCAGCAAGGCCAGGGGGGGAAAAAACGGCAAAATATAGTGGGGCAACTTGGTGGGCACCAGTTCAAAAACCAGCCAGGCCGGAAGAATCCAGGCCCATAAAAAACGCACCACATCTTCACTGCGCCGCGCCCAGAGCTGCCCGGCATAGCGCACCGCCAGCAGGGAACCGGGCCAGAAGAGCACCGGGAAGAGCAGGAGATAATAGCCTGGCGGCGCCCCGTGGGATTCCTGACCCGAACCGATTTTTGCTAAAAAATCCCCCATCAGGGCCTTTTGCAGAAACTCACCCTCCGAGGCCAGTTGGATCGCAATCAGCCAGGGCAGCACCATGATTGCCAGGGTCAAGAGTCCCGGCAGGGGTCGAATGGCGCGCACCAGGGCCAGGCTGCGATCGACGAGGGCCAGGCTGGCAATGGTCAACCCGGCAATGACCGGCGCGGGTGGCCCCTTGATCAGAATGGCGCCACCGCAGGCGAGCCAGAAGCCGAAGAGCAGGGGCCAGCGTCCGTGAGGGTGCGTCTGGCGCTCTTGATAGATCAGCCCGAGACAACCTTGCATCAACAGAATGAAGGCCAAGAGGCTGGCGTCGGTTTTGGCCAGGCGCGCCTCAACCCCGAGCAGCAGACAACTGGCGATCAGCACGCCGGCCAGCAAGCCGACACGGCGCTCGAAAAAGCGGCTGCCGAAATAAGCGCAGAGCAGAATTGTCGCCAGGCCGCCAAGCAGCGAGGGAATGCGATAGGCCGCAATCTGATTCAGGGATTGGCCGCTGAGTTTCACGCTGGCAGCCTGCAACCAGTAAATCCCGATAGGTTTTTTGTAGCGCGGCTCGTCTTGCAGGCGAATATCGATAAAATTACCCGTTTCAAGCATCTGCTTGCTCGCCTGGGCAAACCGCGCTTCGTCGCGGTCGGTTGGTGGCAACTGCTGAAGTCCCGGGGCCAGAAACAACAGGCCCAGTACCAGGAGGAAAAGGTAGGCGCGTTTGCCCTGTTCGAGTTTTTCCATGGTACGCAAGACGGCTTGCATGACAGAGCCTCTTTCCTTCGGCAATTGATCGTTTAGAGCGCAGACTAGGTTTTGCCCCCTTCTCTGTCAAGAGTGTGAACTTTTTTGCAGACAGCAGAAAATAAGCCGTGTTAGATTTCCACGTTTTACAGCCAGCGATTGAGGATGCTTCGTAAAAAGTATCCGGTGTGTCCGCTGCCAAGGAAAAGGGTCGCCAGGGTTATGAATAAAATCAGTTTCGTTGTGCCGGTTTACAATGAAGAAGAAAATTTAGCTCAACTGGCCGTCGAATTAAAGGCCGTCGCCTCCACCTTGGAGGTGCCCTGTGAATTTCTGTTGGTTGACGATTGCAGCCGCGACGGTAGCCTGGCGCTGATGCGCAAGCTGTCCGCAGAAGATGAGCGCTTCAAATTTCTTTCTTTTGCGCGCAACACCGGCCAGTCGGCGGCCATGTGGGCGGGATTTCAACATGCCGCAGGCGATGTGATTATCACTCTTGATGCCGACTTACAGAATGACCCCGCTGATGTGCCCGCAATGCTGAAACATTTTGGCCCCGACTGTCACATGGTCTGCGGCTGGCGTTATAACCGCCAGGATATTTTATCGAAAAAACTTGCCAGCAAGCTGGGAAATTGGGTGCGCAACTGGGTCACCGGTGACGGTATTCATGACACCGGCTGTTCTTTGAAAATCATGGATGGCGATATGCTCAGGCGCGTGCCTGGGTTTAAGGGGGTGCATCGTTTTTTGCCGACCATGATGCGCCTTGAAGGTGCCAAAATTACCGAAGTGAAGGTCAATCATCGCCCGCGGGTGCACGGGATATCCAAATACACCAACCTGCGCCGTGGTATGGAAGGGGTTTGTGATCTGTTGGCGGTGCGCTGGATGATGTCGCGTCATCTGCGCATAAAAATCGGGGAATCAAATGTTCACAACTGAGCTGTCCTTCAACGAAATTCTAATTCTCGCGGTTGGCTTCGCCGGCCAGGCGCTTTTTTTTATGCGTTTTTTCGTGCAGTGGCTCTATTCGGAAAAGCACCGGCGCAGTCTGATTCCGACCGCTTTCTGGTATTTCAGCCTGGGTGGCAGCCTGCTGCTGCTGACCTATGCGATTATTCGTCGCGACCCGGTTTTTATGGTCGGCCAGTCAACCGGTTTCATTATCTATCTGCGCAATTTGTTCTTGATTGCGCGTGAACGCCGCGAGCGCGAAGCGGCTGCGGCTGAAAATGGGGATCAAGGGTAATTTTTTTTGTGTAACGGTTGAGCATCCATTTCAGCTTCTGCCTTGAAGCCCCGCCCTTTTAATTTCCCTTGCCCAATAGCCACCGGGTTTGCTAGTCTGCTGCGACATTTTACCCACAGATTCAACCCCTTTCGCAAGGCGGGCGGCATGGACTATAAAAAAACCCTCAATCTTCCTGAAACTGACTTTCCCATGCGCGGCAACTTGCCCAAGCGTGAGCCGGAAATTCTGCAAAAATGGCAGCAGCTTGACCTAAATAACCTGCTCGAAGCCCATAATCGTGGCAAGACACCCTATATTCTCCACGACGGCCCGCCCTACGCCAATGGCCATATTCACATGGGCCATGCGCTCAATAAAATTCTTAAAGATATCATCGTTAAAAGTAAGCGCATGCAGGGGTATTACAGCCCCTATGTGCCGGGTTGGGATTGCCACGGTTTGCCGATTGAACTGATGGTGGATAAAAAACTTGGCAAGCAGAAGCGCGAAATGTCTAAAGCCGATTTCCGCCGCCTGTGTCGCGACTACGCCAAAGAATGGGTGCAGATTCAGGCCGATGAATTCCAGCGCCTGGGGATTTTCGGCAACTGGGACGACCCTTACCTGACCATGACCAGCCATTACGAAGCCGCCACCGCGCGCGAGCTGGCTCGGGTGGCCGAACGGGGTTCACTGTTCAAGGGCAAAAAGCCGATTCACTGGTGTTCCTCCTGCGTCACCGCTTTGGCCGAAGCCGAAGTGGAATATGCCGATCACCGTTCACCGTCGATTTACGTGAAATTTCCTTTTGCCGCTGAGCTCCCCTTTGAAGTTGCCGCGCTGGGTGACAAACCCCTGTCCTTTGTGATCTGGACGACAACGCCCTGGACGATTCCGGCCAATCTGGGGGTGTGCCTGAACCCTGAGCTCGATTATGTTGCGCTGGATACCGGCGCCGAATATCTGGTGGTCGCCGCCGGTCTGGCCGACAAGGTCGCAGCGCTACTCGAGTTGAATGATGTTCGCATTGCCGCAACCTTTAGCGGCGAAATTTTCGAAGGCCGCACTTGTCGTCACCCCTTTTACGCGCGCGACTCACTCATTATGCTCGGCGATCACGTCACCCTCGAAGCGGGCACCGGCTGCGTCCATACGGCTCCAGGGCATGGTCAAGACGACTATGTCGTGGGGTTGCGCTACGGACTGGAAGTTTATAATCCGGTGGATAATTACGGGCGTTATGTCCCGGAGCTCGAATTTTTCGGCGGCATGAAACTCACCGAAGCCAATCAGGCGGTGAACGCCAAACTCGCCGAAGTTGGCGCCTTGTTGCACTGTAGCGACATCAACCACAGTTATCCCCACTGTTGGCGCTGCAAAAAACCAATTATCTTTCGCGCCACCGAACAGTGGTTTATCGCCATGGATCAGCAGAATCTGCGCGCCAAGGCCCTGGCCGAAATTGATCGGGTGCAGTGGATTCCGCGCTGGGGGCACGACCGTATTTTCAACATGGTCGCCGGGCGTCCCGACTGGTGTATCAGCCGCCAGCGCAGCTGGGGGGTGCCCATCATCATTTGCTACTGCGAGAAGTGTGGCGAGGCGTTGATCGACGGCAAAATTATGCATTACATTGCCGATCAGTTTGAAGCGACGGGCAGTGATGTCTGGTTTGAAAAAGATGCTTCCGAACTGCTGCCGCCGGGGACGCGCTGTCCGGCCTGTCAGCATGACCGTTTCACCAAAGAAACCGACATTCTCGATGTCTGGTTTGATTCCGGCGTGTCTCATGCGGCGGTGCTGGAACATCGCGACACTTTGCAGAGCCCGGCGGATATGTATCTGGA
>JAACTI010000545.1 GCA_009993495.1 Deltaproteobacteria bacterium
GAATTCTGGAAAGCCGGATTTTCCTACCGAAGCAATATGAAGGTCGAGGTTTCACGAAGTGAAAGTACGGTGGATTGGAGTCCCAGCGGCAATGCTTTCCCGCTTGTGCCGGTTCAACTTGTTTCGTCACACACTTACGGGTACACCAAAATCGGTCTTCCGGGGATCTTTCTTGCCGGGGTCTCCACGACCATGTTCGATAAATGGAACATTGATTTCGATGTCCAGTATACCACATGGAACCATTTTGATTATCTGGTTGTCAAAATGGAACCCGGGCTATCCTATACTGTATCAGGTTTCCCTGCAGCTTCGTCCAAACTGGTCCTTCAAGAAGACTGGGAGAATGGATGGGGGTTCCATCTGGGGACCGAGTACCACTACACGGATAACTTCGCGGTCAGGACGGGGTATTTCTATGACAAGAACCCCATTCCCGACCGGACCCTGGGGGCCATCCTTCCGGATTCCGACCGGCACAACTTTTCTCTGGGTTGCGGGTACAGTCGGGGGGACTGGACCCTCGATGCCGCGTACATCTATTCACATTTTGAAAACCGGAGCACCGATAACAATTACCAGAATTTCAATGCCTCGTACAAGAGTGATTTCCATCTGCTGGGTGTTACGCTTACCAGGAAGATGTAGGGGGTGAGAAGACAAGGGTCCAAGGGGTCAAGGATTCGAGGGGTCAAGTGAAGTGCTCAAAACAAAAGGGACCGAGGGTCCTATGGTTACGCTTCGCGTGCCCCGCTTTTCTCTATCCTTGCCGTCTGCGACGGCTACTACGCTAAGGCATCTTGGGTTCAAGGGTTTCAGTGTTTTTCTCTGGAGATTTTGCTTGCATTTCAGTATTTCACTTGACCCCTTGAACCCTGGAATCCTCGGCCCCTTTTTAACCCGCTTTATGGGAGATGCCGAATTTTTTACTCTCCCGAATGGTCGGAGGATCCTTTGTCCCGGAGCTGTCTCTTCAGATCCTCAATCTCCTGCTCCATTTTCTCGAAACGCTCTATGATCGGGTCGGGAAGGTGGATATGGTCGAGG
>JAACTI010000206.1 GCA_009993495.1 Deltaproteobacteria bacterium
AAATTACAGACAGTTCTTAAGGAACATCAGCTGATTTAACCCTTTCCTCCAAACATAAGATGTGAGTTATGACGAAAATTGTTGTTACAGGGGCCGCCGGCCGCATGGGCGGTCGCATCATTTCACTGGTCGTTGAGGCCGATAATCTGCAACTGGTCGGTGCAGTTGAAATGACCGGCCATCGCAAAATTGGTCAGGATGCCGGCTACGTTGCCGCTTGCGGCGACCTGGGCGTGCGGATAACCGACTCTCTGCCCAAGGCTCTGGAACAGGCCGACCTGCTGATTGACTTTACCTTCCCCCAGGTCAGTTTGCGCAATGCCGCTATTTGTGCCGACCTGGGCAAGGCGATGGTCATCGGCTCGACCGGCTTCAACCCCCAGGAACGCGCCGAACTCGAAGTCTTTGCGCAGCGGGCGCCCATCGTCTTCGCGCCCAATATGAGTGTTGGCGTGAATGTCTGCTTCAAATTGCTCAAAGATCTGGCCCGTACCCTGGGCGAGGAGTTTGATGTGGAAATCGTTGAGCTGCACCACAATAAAAAGAAAGACTCCCCCAGCGGCACGGCCGTGCGTATGGGTGAAGTGGTAGCGGAGGCCCTGGGCCGGGATTATAACCAGGTTGCCAATTATCACCGCCAAGGCATGTGTGGCGAACGGACTTCGGAAGAAATCGGGATGCAGACGGTGCGTGGTGGCGATATTGTCGGCGAACATACGGTTTATTTTATTGGCATGGGTGAACGCATTGAACTGACCCACCGCGCCATGAGCCGCGATATGTTTGCCCGGGGCGCGATTCGCGCGGCCCAGTGGCTGGGGGGCAAACAGCCGGGTCTGTACGATATGCAGGCGGTTCTGGGGCTGGATTAAGGCGCAAACTTGTACCAAGGCTTTACCTCTCACTCTGTAAAAACATCAGGAGATGTTTCACTATTATGGCTCATATCAATGATAACTATCTGAAATTAAAAGCTGGATATCTGTTCCCCGAAATAGGACGCCGGGTGCGTGAGTTTACGGCGGCCAACCCGCAGGCCAGCGTCATCCGCCTGGGTATTGGTGATGTCACTCAGCCCCTGGCCCCGGCGGTTATTGAGGCTTTTCACGCTGCGGTCGATGATTTGGCTACTACGGAAAATTTTGCCGGTTACGGTCCTGAGCAGGGCTATGCCTGGCTGTCGCAGGTCATTATTGACAAAAGCTACAAACCCTTGGGGGTTGAGCTGAAAACCAGCGAAATGTTTATTTCCGATGGCTCCAAGTGTGACTGCTCCAATATTCTCGACATCTTTGCCCTCGACAACAAGGTCGCCATCGGTGATCCGGTCTACCCGGTTTACAATGATACCAATGTCATGCTGGGGCGCACCGGCGATGCCGATGAAAAGGGCCATTATCAGGGCGTGGTCTATATGCCCTGTACCGCGGCTAACGGTTTCGTACCGGCGCTGCCCGAGGAGAAGGTTGACATCATCTACCTGTGTTCGCCGAATAACCCGACCGGCACTGTCGCCACCAAAGAACAGCTCAAAACCTGGGTCGATTACGCCAATGCCCATCAGGCCATCATCCTCTTCGATGCCGCGTATGAAGCCTTTATTACCACGCCGGGAATCCCCCATTCGATCTATGAAATTGACGGCGCCAAAACCTGTGCCATTGAGTTCCGCTCCTTCTCCAAAACCGCCGGGTTCACTGGCGTGCGCTGCGGGCTGGTCGTTGTCCCCGAAGAATTGACCGGAACCACCGCCAGTGGCGAAGAATACAGCCTGAACAAGCTTTGGAACCGTCGCACCACGACCAAATTCAACGGCGCCTCTTATCCGGTGCAGAAGGCGGCGGCAGCGGTCTACAGCGATGCCGGCTGGCCGCAGGTCAAGGCGACCATCGACTACTATATGGACAACGCCCGCATCATTCGCGAAGGTTTGCAGGCGGCGGGAATAACCTGCTATGGCGGTACTGACTCGCCCTATATCTGGTTGCAAACACCGGCGGGACTTTCTTCTTGGGATTTCTTTGATAAGCTCCTGCAGGAATGCCACGTGGTCGGCACCCCCGGTAGCGGTTTTGGGCCCGCGGGCGAAGGTTATTTCCGGTTGTCGGCCTTCGGTGACAAAGACAAAGTCCGTGAAGCGGTCAAGCGGATTGAACAGAAATGGGGCCGTTGAGTGATAAAAATTGTGGTGGACGCACAGAAATGCTGTGGCAGCGGTGAATGTATCAAGGTCTGTCCGGAAAAGGCCTTGCGTCTGGTAAATAATCTCGCCGTGCTCGATGCATCGCGTTGCGATTTTGACGGTCTCTGTCTCCCCGCCTGCCCCCACGCGGCCATCAGTTATCTTGAAGAAGATTCTGCGCCAGAATAGGAACTGTTCCCCCTCGGATAGAGCTGCGCTGGCAAAATTGACAGGATAAGTGCTCATGACTGCAACGAAAATTCTGATCGTCGATGATGAAAGTGGCTTGCGTGAGAGTTTGAGCGACTTTTTGAACGACCTTGGTTTTCAGGTTGATACTGCGGTCGATGTGGCTTCCGCCCTTGAAAAGCTTAAGACGCAGAACTTTGAGATTGTCTTCACCGACAAGAACATGCCGGTCGACGTCGGCACTCCGGCTGAAGCCGGCTTGCAGGTGCTGCGTTTTGTCACCGAACATCTGCCCGACACCCAGGTGGTGGTCATGACCGGTTATGCCAGCCTTGAAAGTGCCGTGCAGTTCATGAAAATCGGCGCATTTGACTATCTGGTCAAACCCTTTTCATTTAAACGTCTGGAAGAGACCATCGAGCGGATTCTGGCCTACCGTTCATTCATCAATTCGCCCCAGGTGGTCAGCCACTACCGCTGCCTGCATAACGATATTCTCGGTTTGCTCGAACAGACTCAGCTTGATGAAGAAACCCGCCACGCGCTCTTGCGCAGCATTGAAGACAAGATCGATGGCTTCTTTATCAGTCGCAAGGCCCTTGAAAATATCATCATCGATCAACGCGATTCCCTTGCCGGCATCGCCATGCATGCCGGCATGCTCAATGAGATTCTTGCCGAAGCGGGAAACGACGGCGAAATTGCGCAGCATCTGAAGGAAATTGCGCGGCTGGCGGATCGTCGGGTTTAGCTCCCGGTTTTCGCCCGTCGGCCCTGCCCGAAAAGAATCTTCCTCGAGTTTTCATCTACCGTACTGGCGCTGTTGACCGCTTCAGCTTTGCGGTAGGCTTCGATCACTGCGGGGCGCGCTTTGATGTCTGCGTACCAGCGACGGATATGGGGGAACACGGCCAGGTCAATCCCCTGTTTCGCGTGGGACACAACCCAGGGATAAATCGCCATATCCGCAATCGAATAGTCCCCGGCAACATAAAGGTGTTCCGCCAGTTGGTCCTCAAGAACGCCGTAAAGCCGCTCGGTCTCTTTCTGATAGCGCTCAATCGCATAGGGAATTTTTTCGGGGGCGTACTGGCTGAAATGGTGGTTCTGGCCTAGCATCGGGCCAAAGCCGCCCATCTGCCAGAAGAGCCATTGCAGGCACAGGTGACGCTCCCGCAGAGTCGGTGGCAGGAAACGGCCGCACTTTTCAGCCAGATACAGAAGAATTTCGCCCGATTCAAAGAGCGCCAGAGGGTCGCCGCTGTCGGCGGGGTGATGATCGACGATTGCAGGAATTTTGTTGTTGGGGGAAATTTTTAGAAAATCGGGGTCAAACTGCTCACCGCGGGCGATATTAACCGGTTTGAGCCCATATTCCAGCCTGCTCTCTTCCAGGAAAATCGTGACTTTATGCCCATTGGGGGTGGTCCAGTAATAGAGATCAATCATGGCGCGACTCCTTTCACGGTTGGTGATCGGTTTTTTCAGCATAACAGAACCCGAACTTTCATGCACAGGCGCCAGCAGACCCCTTGCCGACCGCTCCTGCTTACTGCTACATTTCCCCTATGAAAACTTTAGAGATTTATTTCGATTATATTTGACCCTGGTGCTACTTCGGTGCCGTGCGCATCGCAGAACTGCAACAGGAATTTGTACTCGATTGCCAGTATCGGCCTTTTCCGCTTCATCCGGAAACCCCCGACGAGGGTCTGACCCTCGTCGAGCTCTTTGGCGGGCGCACGGATGTTACGGCGGCCATGGCGCGTATGCAGCAGGTTGCCGCCACTCTGGGATTGCCGTTTGCTGACCGTAGCCGCACTTTCAATAGCCGCAAGGCCCAGGAGCTTGGTTTGTGGGTGGCGCGTCAGGGCGCGTTTGCTGGGTGGCTCGATAACGTCTACCGCGCGTATTTTGTGGAGGGCGTCAATCTGGGGCAGACGGCAGAGTTGTTGAAAATCGTCGCGCGCACGGGCCTGGATTCCCATGAAGCGGCCCAGGTGCTTGAGCAACAGCGCCATGCCGCTGAACTTGATCAACTCTGGCAACAGGCCCTGACCGAGGGTATTCGTGCGGTGCCGACCCTGCGTTGTGAGGGTCGCGAACTGGTGGGTTTTCAAGATCTTGCCGCCTGTCGGCAACTGATACGCGGTTAACCTGAAACGGCTAAGGATTGGCACATGGCGGGGAAAAATCTTTTCTGCATCGACCTCGATCAGCCCCTGCTGCCGGGATTCCGCCGTTTTATCAGCAGTTGGTGCTGGCAAGCCGGCGGTCAGACTTTACTCCTCGATCCGGGTCCGCTCTCGACCATTCCGCATTTGCTTACCAGCCTGCGTGCCCAGGGGGTGACGCAGCTCGATTATATTCTGCTGACCCATATTCACATCGATCATGCCGGCGGTACGGGCGAATTGCTCAAGCATTTCCCCGCTGCGCAGGTTATTTGCCATCCTGATGGTCATCGCCATCTGATCGATCCCGCCAGTTTGTGGCAGGGCTCGCTCAAAGTTCTGGGCCGCATGGCCGAAATCTATGGTGAAATTATTCCGGTGCCCGCAGAGAAAATCAGTTACCTTGAACAGATTGGTCCCACCGGGGTGTGCAGTTACCTGACGCCCGGTCATGCTCCGCACCACTGCTGCTACCTGGAGGGCGATCTGCTTTTTGCCGGCGAGGTTGCCGGAGTGCGCAACCCGGTCGCCCATGGCATTTATATGCGTCCGGCGACCCCGCCGCGCTTTCTCCTCGAAGTTGCCCTCGATTCCCTTCAGCGCATGATCAATCTGGCTCCGCGCCGCATGGTTTTTGCCCACTACGGGTTAGTCGACGACGCCCTGACCCATCTCGACATCGCTCATCAACAGCTGAAACTCTGGGTGCGTGGCACCCTGGAGGTTCTTCCCTTGCCCGCAGCTGAGCAGCTTGAAGCCTTTTATCAATGGCTGCTGCAGGATGAAAATTTTGCTTTAATTCACCAGCTGCCGCCGGATATTCAGGCGCGTGAACGCGAATTTCTCGCCAACACTCTGAGGGGTATGCGTGAGTATGTCACCCCCCTCGGTGAACAAGCCCGTCAGCAACTGGTCGCCTGATATGCCATCGTCCCGCCCAAACAACAGCCCCT
>JAACTI010000550.1 GCA_009993495.1 Deltaproteobacteria bacterium
GCCGTCTGATTCTTCAGCCGGGGACGCGTTTGTTTTTTGTGCGGATGGATCGGGATGAGGACGGTATCGGTGACGCTGAGTTGCTGGTCGAAGGTGAGTTTGAGGCTCAGGGCACTGCGGATCAGCCAATTTTACTCACCAGCGCCGCCGCCCACCCTCAGCCAGCCGACTGGAAGTTCCTTTATTTCGATTATGCGCGTAAGGTGAAAATAAATTATCTGATTTCGGAATATGCTTATAGCGGGGTGCAGATTCATTTCTGCCGGGCACAGATTCGCCACAGTGAATTTCGTTACAATATTGATGGCGTCCGTTTTTCGACCGCGAATATTCAAATGACCGACACGTCTCTTCATCATAATCGGCACGGAATTCGCTTTGAGGAACGTGGGGGCCAGGGGCGTATTCACCACAATCGTATTTATCAGAATGAAATTGGTGTTTTTGCCGTGGTGCGCTGTGCCGATAAGACCCTGTTCGAATATAATGATTTCGAGCAGAACATCCCTTACCAGATCAAGATGGGGTTGAAGCAACAGCGTTCGCTGAATTTTCCGCGCAACTGGTGGGGAGATGCCGCCGGTTTGGCGCAAGAGACAGTTTTTGATCAGTTCTATGATCCGGTTTTGGGTCAGGTTTTCGCACCTGAACCACTCACGCTTCCCTTTGGACTGATTTCTACCCCCAAGGAGTCGTCACCATGAAGAATATTTTCAACACATTACTGCTGCTGTTTTTGATCTCTTTTTTCGCCCTCCCTGCCCTTGCCTGTGTCGGCAAGACGCTGCAAATTGGCACCACCGGTTCCGTTCAGCAGAATATTATGGCCCACATGATCGCCGAGCTGATTAGTGAAAGAACCGGAACCAGTGTCAAATTGGTCGAATTTGCCAATAGCGCCGAGGCTCATGCCGCGCTGGTGAAGGCGGATATCGATCTCTATGTGGAATACACCGGTATCGGTCAGGGGCTGATTCTGCAGGGCCAGCCGATGGCCGATGCGAGCGAGCTGTACAAGCAGGTGAAAGACCGCTACAACCAGGACTTGAACCTCATCTGGTTGCAGCCCCTTGGCTTTGACGCGGCCAGCAGCCTTAAGGTCAATATGCCGGCCGAACCGGCACCGGTGGTGCGTAAAGACACTTTGAAGAAATTCCCGGCTCTGGCACGTCTGATTAATAAGTTGGGCGGGAAAATTGATCAGCAGGCGATTGCTCAATTGGAACAACAGGCTATGACTGCCGAGGTTGCCAAGGTGGCGCATAACTTTCTCAAAAGCCAACGGCTGATTTAGAGGTTATTTGTGCCTACGCGTCGTCAATTTATCCGCCGTTGGCTTTTCAGTTGCTGCGCCCTGAGCATGGCGGGGATGGTGCCGCGCCTGATCTTGTCTGATGCGCTTGCCGCTGAAGCCGGAGACTCAGTGCTGGCGGTGCGCAAAGGATCGGATATCCCGGCCTTGGTGCGCCAGACCATCGATGCTTTGGGGGGGATGAAGTCTTTCGTTACGCCCGGAGAAACGGTGGTCGTCAAGCCGAATATCGGCTGGGACAGGTCGGTTGAATTTGCGGCCAACACCCATCCCCTGGTGGTTAAAACCGTGGTGCAGCTGTGCCTGGAGGCGGGCGCGAAAAGGGTGCAGGTGTTTGACCGAACCTGTAATGATCCGCGCCGCTGCTATGT
>JAACTI010000018.1 GCA_009993495.1 Deltaproteobacteria bacterium
CAGAGTATGACGTCTATCCGGGCAATGTTGCGCCGATCCAGAATATCATCGCCAGCCTGACCTCTGAAGGCAACTCCCTAGGAGGCGATCGTGATAAACGCGCCGACTGGGCCAAGGAGCTTTCGGTCAAGCCTTATGCCGAGGGGATGGAAATCCTCTATTTCACCGGCTGTTACCTCAGCTATGATCCGCGCATGCGTGAAGTCGCCGCCGCCACCACCGCCATTCTGAACAAGGCCGGGGTCGATTTCGGCATCCTCGGCAGCAAGGAGAACTGCTGCGGCGAAAGCATCCGCAAGACCGGCAATGAAGATCTGTTCAAACGCCTGGCCAAGGATAACATCAAAGCCTTTATCGATCAGGGCGTGAAGAAGGTTCTGGTTTCATCCCCCCACTGCTACCACAGCTTCAAGAACGAATATCCCGAATTCATGGTCAATTTTGAGGTGGTTTTCATCTCCGAATACATCGCCGAGTTGATAAAAACCGGCCGCCTCACCCTGAGCGGTGCCTATCCCAAACAGGTCACCTATCACGACCCCTGCTACCTGGGGCGGCATAACGGCATCTACGCTGCGCCGCGCGAGCTGTTGCAGCAGATAACCGGGTTGACTCTGAATGAGATGGCCGATTCGCGCGAGAACAGCCTCTGTTGCGGCGGTGGTGGCGGTCACATCTGGATGGAGACCCCCAAGGAAGATCGCTTCTCAGATTTGCGGGTGCGGCAGGCGCTGGCCGTCGGTGCCGAGGTGCTGGTGACTTCTTGCCCCTATTGCATTACCAACTTCACCGACAGCTGCCTGGGCCTGAACGAGGGTGAAGCCCTGGAGATTAAAGATCTGACCGAAATCATTCAGGCGGTACTTTAAGTCTGATAAAGGAAGAATCATGGCAAGCAATTCAGTCGAACTTCTCGCGGCAGATCATTCCGTCGATCGCAACCGTGGCGATGTTCTCATCGTCGGTGGCGGTATCAGCGGCATTCAGGCTTCTCTCGATCTGGCGAATTCTGGTTTCCGGGTGTTTCTGGTCGATAAATCGCCCTCTATCGGCGGCAAAATGTCGCTGCTGGACAAGACCTTCCCCACCAATGACTGCTCCATGTGTATTGAATCGCCCAAATTTATTGAATGTTCGCGCCATCCCAATATCGAAATTATTACCTATACCGAAGTTGAGCGCGTCAGCGGAGAAGCGGGCAATTTCACGGTCAGTTTGATCAAAAAGCCACGCTATATTATCGAAGACAAGTGCACCGGCTGTAACATCTGTGTCGATTACTGCCCGGTCAAGATCCCCGATCCCTTTAATCAGGGGCTCTCGGCCAACAAATCGGTACATATCTATTTTTCACAAGCGGAGCCGCTGGTCACTTACATTGACCCGGAGACCTGTCTTTATCTGCAAGAGGGGAAGTGTCAAATCTGCGTCGGTGCGTGCAAGACCAACGCGATAGATCTGCATCAGCAGCCCGAGCCCTTCGAACTGGAGGTGGGCGCGATCCTGCTCGCCCCTGGCTTCGATATCTTCAATCCGAAGCTGCGCGGTGATTATGGCTACGGGCGCATGAAAAATGTTGTCACCAGCCTCGAATTCGAACGCATTCTCTGCTCCACCGGCCCTTACGAAGGGGAGATTCAGCGCCCTTCTGATCTGGCCCATCCGCAGCGCATCGCCTGGATCCAGTGCGTTGGCTCACGCCAGGTGATTCCGGGCGGTAACTCATACTGTTCGGCGGTCTGCTGCACCTATACCCAGAAGCAGGTGATCCTCTCTAAAGATCATTACCCCGATCTCGCTGCCACCATCTTCCATAACGATATTCGTGCCTATGGTAAAGATTTCGAGCGCTTCTACCAACGCGCCGAAAAACTCGACGACGTGCGTTTCATCCGCAGCTATGTCACCATTGGCCGTGAAATTCCCGAAAACAACAATGTCACCATTCGCTACGCGACCTTTGCTGAGGGGGTCAAGGAAGAGGAGTTCGATCTGGTGGTGCTGTCGGTCGGGCTGAATCCGCCGGCCGATGCGGTGAAACTGGCGAACATCTGCGGAATTGAACTCAATGATCAGGGTTTCTGTAAGATCGACCCGGCCAATCCGATTGCCACCACCCGCCAAGGGATCTTCGTCAGTGGGGCCTTTCAGGGGCCGATGGATATCCCCGAGTCGGTGGTCACCGCCAGCGGTGCCGATGCCCTTTGTGGTCAGCTGCTGAGCTATAGACGCAATAAGCTGAGTCGTGAACGCCTCTATCCGCCGGAGCGGGACGTGTCACAAGAGGAGCTCAAGATCGGGGTGGTGGTGTGCCACTGCGGCGCCAATATCGGCCGGGTGGTGAATATTCCAGAGGTAATCGAATATGCTGCAACCCTGAAGAATGTTTCCTGGGCGGGGGAAAATCTGTTCGCCTGCTCGACCGAAAATGCCCAGCAGATCACCAATCAAATCAAAGACAAAGGGCTCAACCGCGTGGTGCTGGCGGCCTGTACGCCGCGCACCCATGAGCCGCTGTTCCGCGATACCTGCCGGGAAGCGGGCATCAATCAATATTTCTTCGAGTTTGCCAATATCCGCGAGCACTGTGCCTGGGTGCATTCTAAAGACAAGGAGAATGCCACCCAGAAGGCCAAGGATATCATCCGCATGTCGGTAGCGCGCGCCGCGCATCTGCAGCCCTTGCAAGAGTTTGAACTGCCGGTCAACAAGGTCGCCCTGGTGGTCGGCGGTGGCCTGGCAGGCATGACCAGCGCCTTGAACATGGCCGCACAGGGCTTTGAAGTTTATCTGATCGAGCAAGCTGCCGATCTGGGCGGCATGGCCCGAAGAATCCATTACACCCTGAATGGCATGAGTGTTCAGGCCCAGTTGCATGACCTGGTGCGCAAGGTTTATCGGCAGCCGTCGATCCACGTTTTAACCGAGGCAAGCATTCAGGATGTAGACGGCTATATCGGCAATTTTGTCACCAGCGTCTCCACGGCGGGCCGGGTAAGGCAAATTGCCCACGGCATCGCCATCATTGCCACCGGCGCCGCAGAGCACCGCCCGACGGAATATCTCTACGGCAGCGACGAGCGGGTGCTCACCCAGCTGGAACTGGAAGGGGAGATAGTCGCACAGAACCCCCGCATCGCCGCTGCAGAAAGCCTGGTGATGATCCAGTGCGTCGGTTGTCGTGAAGAAGGGCGCAACTACTGCAGTCGCGTCTGTTGTGGCCAGGCGCTCAAGAACGCCCTGAAACTCAAAAAACTGAATCCGGCAATCGATATCCACATCCTGTTTCGCGATATGCGCAGTTATGGTTTCAAAGAAGATTTCTACCGCGCGGCGGCTGAGCTGGATGTCAAGTTCATCCGTTTTGAGCCCGAGCATAAACCAGTGGTAACCGCAGCCGGTGACAAGCTGAACATCAAGGTTCCCGATCTGGTGTTGGGGCAGATGCTGGAACTGGAAGCTGATCTGGTCGCCCTGTCAGCGGCAGTGGTGCCGGCGGAAAGCACCCATGAACTGGCCAAGCTCTTCAAGGTTTCAACCAACCCCGACGGCTTCTTTCAGGAAGCCCACGTCAAACTGCGGCCGGTCGATTTTGCCTCCGACGGGGTCTTTATGTGCGGCACTGCCCATTATCCGAAACATCTCGATGAAACCATCAGCCAGGCTCTGGGTGCGGCTGGCCGCGCCGTCGGTATCCTCGCCGGTGATTCCGTCACCGCCTCGGGCGCAGTGTGCGACGTCAATGAAGAGGCCTGCATTTCCTGCGGGGCCTGTATTACCAGCTGCAGCTACAACGCCATCACCTTTATTGATACTCCCAAAGGCAAAAAGGCGCGGGTGGAAGCGGTGCTGTGCAAGGGTGATGGCCTGTGTAACGCCAAATGCCCGACCGGGGCGATCTATCTGAAGCACTACACCGATGATGAAATTTTTGCCCAGATTGACGGGGCGATCCCGGACTATGCTGAAACCCACTCACACTAAACGGATTGCTCTGGAAAGGAGGTAACCATGGCCGGTTTTGAATACAAACCCAGCGTCGTCGGATTTTTGTGTACCTGGTGAGCCTACGGGGCTGCGGACCTGTCTGGAGTTTCCAGACAACAATACACCACTGAAACCAAGATTATCCGGGTCATGTGCACCGGCCGTGTCGACCTCGCATTTATCCTGCGCGCATATTCCAATGGTGCCGACGGCGTGTTTATCGGCGGTTGCTGGCTGGGCGAATGCCATTATGTCACCGAAGGCAATTACGACGCCTTATTCAATATGCATCTGGGACGCAAACTGCTGCAGGAAATCGGCATCGAACCACAACGGCTGCGGCTGGAATGGATTGCCGCCTCTGAAGGCATACGCTACGCTGAGGTGATGAATGATTTCGGCAAGCAGCTCAAAACCTTTGGCCCCCTCGGCAAGGGTGAGGGACTCGCACCTGACATCCTCAAACTTAAGCTTGAAGCCCTCAGCAACCTGATTCCCTATATCAAGCTGGTCGAGCGCGAGCGGTTGCGGGTGCGCTTTGATCAACAGGAAAAATATGACGAATATTTCGCCAGCCGGGACTTTAAGCGCCTCTTCGACGAGCTGATCGTCGATCGGCTGGTGCGGGTGCAAATTCAGTTATTGCTGGCGAAAAAGCCCCTCACCACGGCGGAACTTGCCGTGACCCTCGGCCTGTCCCCGGCGACGGCAGCCCGCCACTTAAAGCAATCGACCATGCAGGGGTTGGTCAGATTCGACACTGCGCAGCAATGTTACGCGCTGGCGTAAACCCCTGCGCCGGCAGCAATAGCGGTCAAGACAGATCTCTCTTCATTTTAACCCGTTAAGGAGAATTGAGGAGAGATTGCGACCATAAACAGATGGAGATGGTCATGGAGAGTGCAACAATCGATCAGATTATCGACAAACACCGAGGCGAAGCGAGCTCGCTGATCCAGATTATGCTGGATATCCAGGGCGAACATCACTGGCTGCCGCGTGAAGCGCTGGATCGGGTCAGTGAACGGCTCCAGGTTCCCATGAGCCGCATTAAGCATATTGCCACCTTTTACAAGGCGTTCAGCCTGGTGCCCAAGGGGAGACACGAGGTTCACGTCTGCATGGGCACCGCTTGTCATGTGCGCGGGGCCCAGCGGGTGCTCGATACGGTGCAGGATCTGACCGGCATCAGCCCTGGCGAGACCGATCCGGAGATGAAGTTCAGCCTCGAAACGGTTAACTGTCTTGGCTGCTGTGCCTTGGGGCCGGTGGTGGAGCTGGATGGCAAACATCACGGCAATATCGACCCCGGTCAAATCGCGACAGTGCTGGAAAATTGTGAACAGGGCAAAAGCCAAGGGCCAACAACCCGCTAACGGCAGCAACGAGGTTATTATGTGCAGGATATGTTCAGCTGAAACCTTGGAAAAGACCCGCCAGGAGATCCGTTTGCGGAGTGACCCATCCACACCCTGCATCGCCGTTTGTGCGGGTGCCGGCTGTCTGGCATCCGGGGCTGCCGAGGTCATTGCCGCCTTCGAGGTCGAGCTTGAATCCCGTGGGCTGACGGCCGCGATCACCACCAGAGGCACCGGCTGTCCAGGCTTCTGCGAGCGCGGCCCGATTGTCGTCATCCACCCGCAAGAAATCTGCTATCTGCAGGTTAAACCCGCAGATGTCGCCGAAATCGTCGCCACCACCTTGGTTGACAAACAGCTGGTTGAGCGACTGCTTTACGTCGATCCGGCAACCGGCAGCAAGATAACTCGTGAAGCAGACATTCCTTTCTACAAAAACCAGCAACGCAACATTCTCGGCGCCAACAGCCGTATCGACTCCAAGAGTTTGGATGACTATCTGGCCATTGACGGCTACGCGGCGCTGGCCAAGGCTCTGCTGCAAATGAGCCCCGATCAGGTACTGGAGGAGATCAAGCGCTCGAATCTGCGCGGCCGCGGTGGCGGCGGTTTCCCCGTCTGGCGTAAATGGGCCGAGTCGCGCAACGCCGCCGATCCGACCCGCTATGTCATTGTCAACGCCGACGAGGGCGATCCCGGAGCCTTCATGGATCGGGCGCTGATTGAGGGCAATCCCCATTCGATCCTCGAAGGGCTCATCATCGGGGCCTATGCCGTGGGCGCCCATCAGGGCTTCATCTACGTGCGGCAGGAATATCCTCTGGCCGTCGAAAACGTCAATCTGGCGATCCGCCAGGCGGAAAAAAGCGGCCTGCTCGGCAACGACATCCTCGGTTCGGGCTTTGACTTCAGGGTTCAGGTTCATAAGGGTGCCGGGGCCTTCGTCTGCGGTGAATCGAGCGCCCTGATGACCGCCCTGGAAGGCCGAGCCGGCGAACCCCGTCCTAAATATATCCATACCGCCGTCAAAGGGGTCTGGGATAAGCCCAGCGTGTTGAACAATGTCGAGACCTGGGCCAATGTGCCGCTGATCATCCATCAGAGTGCCGACTGGTTTGCTCAATTCGGTACCGCAGGTTGCAAGGGCACCAAAATTTTTTCCCTGGTCGGCAAAATTACCAATACCGGTCTGGTCGAAGTTCCTATGGGGGTGTCACTGCGACAGATTGTTGAGCAGATCGGCGGCGGTATTCCGGCCGGCAAGCGATTTAAGGCGGTGCAGACCGGCGGCCCCTCGGGGGGATGTATTCCCGCATCGCAACTGGATCTGAAGGTCGATTTCGATGAACTGACCAAGGCCGGTTCGATGATGGGCTCCGGCGGGATGATTGTTATGGACGAGGATACCTGCATGGTGGATATCGCTCGCTATTTCCTCAACTTCCTGCAGGATGAATCCTGCGGTAAGTGTACCCCCTGTCGCGAGGGGATCCGGCAGATGCTCAAGGTGCTCAATGACATCACTACCGGCAAAGGGCACGAGGGGGACATTGAGCTGCTGGAGGACTTAGCCGCGACGACCATCGGCGCCTCGCTGTGTGCGCTAGGCAAAAGCGCCCCCAACCCGGTGTTGAGCACCCTTAAATATTTCCGCCACGAGTATGAAGAACACATCAAAAACAAGAACTGCCCGGCCTACGCCTGTAAGTCTCTGCTCGCATTTAACATTGATGCCGACAAGTGCAAGGCTTGTGGCACCTGCCGCAGAAGCTGTCCGGCGGCCGCGATTTCCGGCGCCAAGCAACAGGTTCACGTCGTCGATCAGCAAAAATGTACCCGCTGCGGCACTTGTTTCAGCGTCTGCCCCTCCGCTTTCGGTGCGGTGCAGCGATTATCCGGGGCGGCCGCCGCAAGCGTTTCAGCAACCATGACCTTGGCGCCGGAGGAAACAGGATGAGTGATGTCCGCTTGACAATTGATGGTAAAGAGGTGACCGCCTCCCGAGGAATGACCCTCCTCGATGCGGCACAGAGCGTTGGCATCGCCATTCCGACCCTTTGTCACCACCCCCAGCTGGAGCCATACGGCGGCTGCCGCATCTGCACCGTCGAAGCGGAGCAAGGCGGCGTGACCCGCCTGGTCGCGAGCTGCATCTATCAGGTAGCCCCAGGGCTGGTTGTGCGCACTCGAACCGAGAAAGTGAATCGGATCCGCAAGGTGCTGCTGGAAGAGATGCTGGCGCACGCCCCTGAATCCGAAATCCTGCTGAACCTGGCCCAGGACTACGCCGCAGACAAAGATCGCTTCGAAAAGGAACCCTCCTTCTGCATCCATTGCGGGCTGTGCGTCCGTTACTGCGCCGAGCTCAAACAGAAGCACGCGGTCGGCTTTATCGACCGGGGGGCACAGCGTGAAATCCACTTTATTCCAGAGATCGCCGGCCAGGAGTGCTGGGACTGCAAAGAGTGTTTCCCGCTCTGTCCAACCTCCGCCCTGCAGGCCGCTTACGTGCTGACCGAGGCGCTGCTGACGCCAGCCAAAAAACCTTCCTGTTGCAGCTGAAAACCCGCTCGGATATTGCGAAGATGAAGCTTCGTGGCACCCTGAAAATCCTCCGGGTGGTGAACGGGCCGCCGGAGAGAGCCGCACGGAAACGAGGGGAAGAATTTTTCTTAACCCTGCGCATCAATGAGAAGGAAAAACCATGATCAAACAAAAAATTCTGGTTCCACTCGATCGTTCCCCCATCTCGGCCCACACCAGAGAAAAGTTATTTGCGATGAAATCGCATCTCAACCCACCCCTGGTGCTTCTGCATGTTCTCGATCTGGATTTGCTGGCAACCCAGGGGTTTCCGGAAAAGTCCCACGCAGAATTTTCGCAACGTGCCCGCGCTGAGGCTGAAAAGTTCATGCAAGAGCAGAAAACTCTCTTCGCCGCCGAAGGGATTGAGGTCGAAACCCTGCTTGTGGAAGGACCGGCGCTGGAGACTATCTGCGAACATGCCGACAGTGGCAGCTACGAACTGGTCGCCATCGGGCGCAACCCGGTTAGCGAAATGCGCGATTTTCTTTTTGGCCAAGTTTCCAATAAACTAATTCATAAAGTGCGCTGCCCGGTGCTGGTGCTTTAAAGGCGAGCGGCGAGGGAAAAGGGTGATTACACCAGCACTGTGAATAGCTTTTCATCCGTATTAGCCTGAGGAATAAGAACGCTCTCATGCCTGCGGAGTCTGTGATCTTGATCTCCTTGACAGAATTTTTGTTGTTGTCTCTGACATTCTCTTCGGCTACTGCCGGGGTTGGTGCATTCGCGTGCTTATCGCTCTTCGGTGGGCCTTAAGCAGGTTCCCAGTATACTTTGAAATTGACGTCCCAGATCTTCGTTTTCGGTATAGCGAATAAATCCACAGGTGTTCAAGGCTCCGAAAGCTGCTTCTTGTTGTGGTTGCACTATGAGCACTGGCTTGCCGATGGCAAAGGCCATCCCGAGGATCAGCATGACCCCGGCGGACTGGTCGGTGAGATCAAAAACCGCCAGGCGGCAGGCATAGAGAGTCTGGCACAGCTCGGCCAGAAGCGCGTCATCAAGGCGCGAAAGATGTGCCAGAAAAAAAGTTAAATCATGCCCCCTAAGTGCGGGGACAAGCGCGTCGCGAAAGCGCAGCTGGGCAGCTTCTCCCGGCGGAATCGCCACAAAAACAAGGTCATCCCTCAGCTGCGGTTGGAGCAGACTGCCATCAGCCTGGCGCAGAAAGAATTTGTCGAGGGGATGACGTTTGGCCAGCTCTCTTTCTGCGGCCTGGTGCATTTCTTCAATCTTTTCTGCCAACCGACTGATTTGATGACGCAGGGTTTTGACTAAACGATCGACCCCGGTCATTTTAATAGATTTACCCGTAGGCGAATAATCCACCGGACCAAGTTTAAAAATGGGAACTTTAATGGTTTTGTCAGCGTTTAGACGCGCAGCGGCGGTATTGTAACTGTCTTGCCAGCTGGCAAAGGGTCGCAGATAGACATACTGATTGTCTTTGAGATATTTGCGGATGCGCCCCAGAATGTACTCGAATTCTTCAATGAATTCAGAAAGTTCTTGCCTGTCCATGCGACTCCCGGAACAAGGTCGGCTACTATCCACGTTTTTAGTAACTCTTCACCCTGCGAGCCCGAGGCCGCTATGGAACGGGTCTCTGTCGCCTAGATGGCGACAGCTAAGCACAGGGGCAGATGCATGCAGCCCGTGGAATGGGGGGCTCGGGCTCTGTGTCTACAGGGCTGAAGAGATACATTTTTTGTCACCGTTCAGTAAAAAATGACCGTTAAGAGCCAAGAGTCCCTCGCGCTGCCAATTTGTGTCCGCCGCCCACTTCAGTAACAACCTCTGAGACACTTCCCGCTGTTCTACCAATCTCCTGCCGAAACCGGATTGTCGGGGTTTTGAGAAGGCAGTAATGATCAGTAGCCTGCTTCTTTTTGATGCCGGCCGGCCGACACATACACCGAGCCGGAATTGACAGCATGCTGATAAAGCGCCACATAACCAGAGTCTCGGAATGGGATGATGAACTCGCGAAATTCTGGCAGATCGTCAAATGGACGACCTGCCTCTGGTTCCGTTTCCAGAAGAGCAAACTGGCGTTCTATCGGTTGACCAGCACGCATCGCCGCGTGCCGATTTTTTTCTGCCAGAAAAAGCCGACAGCGCTCCAATCCTCGTGCCGCGCCTTCGGTGATAATTATCCGTGGTATGGAGGGATCTCTTTTTCTTCATCCGTACCCCAGGTCTTCAACCAGTTACGAATCTCCTGGCCTGCGAGGTGTCGCCCCGTTTCTTTATAGGCTGTCCAAGACGCCAGAGCCTCCTGTTTGAAGCTCTCTTGAGCTTCTTCGCGCATGATCCAGTGCGCTGAGCGGTGGCGTGCGTCAGCCAGGTGCTGAATCCGGCTTTTCAGATCATCATCAAGCTTTACGGATGTCGCCATAATGAAACCCTTGCTAATTAGTAATCGGTAGTACTTTTTATTACTAGACCGTAAGTCACCCATCCACCAAGAGTCAATGGGGTTTTGAGCTCCAACGGGTGCTGTGGGGCAAGGTTGCCCGCTGATTTGCTATTGTCCTTTTCCCGACAAAAGGCGAATGCCCTCCTTGCCACGCCGACTCCGTCTCGATAATCCTGCATCAAGTTATCGTGCGTGGAATTGAACGCCGTGACATATCCACCACTTCGATCACTGGTTCACGAGCGAGGATCCTGCGCCGTCTACTGACCGGTTATGCCGTCTATTTCAAGCGAAAATATTCGCCCCTTCAACAGGCCGGTAATGTTACTCGACTCGGTGCGGTAGCGGGTTGTCTTGCGGTGGGGGCGTGGCCAGGGTTTGATACAGGTTGATCCTGCTTTGCGTGAGAAAATACTCGGTGCGCGGGGCTTAGAAGGTTAGCAAGTAGGGTATCCTCTAGGTGACTTTTACTCCCGGTTCAGGGCTTGACAGCCGCTTTGGTTGCCTATATAGTTAGCTTACTAACTTTTAGCAAGGAAACTTATGTCCCGATTCGACCCTTATCAAAGCCTCGGTTTTCACTGCTCCCTGACCCTCAAGGCGTTTGTGGCCGACCTTGCCCGCCGACTGGAGGGGACCGGGGTCAGCCCGGCGCAATTTCGGGTGCTGGCGCATCTGATGGCCTCTGGCCCACGGGCGCAAAATGAGCTGTGTGAGCTGCTGTCGATCTCTGCGCCCTCGGCGGTCAAGCTGATTGATCGCATGGAACGCGACGGCTGGGTGGCGCGGGAAATTGATGCCGCGGACCGTCGGGTCAAGCGCGTGGTGCCGACCGAACGCACCACGGCGGTGTGGGATGAGCTGTCGGTGCATTCCCGTGAGCTGTTGGAACAGGCCTACGCCGGCATCGACCCGCTGGAAATTGACATGACGAAAAAAATTCTCGCTCGCGTACGCCGCAATCTCGGCGACCAGGGCGCTTAACAACTCACAGACGGAGCAACATTATGAAAAACGTGAATGAACTCTTTGAAACCGGTATGAAATTTCACGGTCACAAATGTCCGGCCATGCCCATGGGTTTGCGTGCGGGCCTGGCGGCGATGAACGCCCTCGGTGTCGAACGATCACAAGATAAAGAGCTGCGTTTGATTGCCGAAACCGGCGATGGCCATGCTGCCGGTTGTTTTGTCGATGGCCTGATGACCGCCACCGGCTGCACCTATGGCAAGTCGAACATCAAGAAGCTTTACTACAACAAGATGGCCTTCACCCTGATCGACAGCAAAAGCGGTCGGGCGGTGCGGGTGAGTTTAAAACCCGAATTTCTCACCAAAGCCCTCGGCTCACCCTTTGTCCAGCAGCGCAAGGCCGGGGTGCTACCGCAGGATATTCCGGCGGCAATCGCTGACCCGCTGGTCAACAACATTTTGGCCATGCCGGAGGAGAACTTTCTTGCTATCAGCGCGATCAAAACGGTCGAGGTACCTCAGGGCAAAGGTTGTTTTGAGGTCGAGCCCTGTAGTCAATGCGGCGAGCTGACCTTCGTCAACAAACTTCAAGATAGCTCTGCGGGCCGCGTTTGTATCCCCTGCGCAGAATGAGAGCGTAAACATGGCCGGACATCATCACGCATCTGACTCCAGCGAGACCAGCGGCACGCGCTTACTCATAACCATGCTGCTGAACTTCGCCATCACTCTGGTGGAGATTGTGGGCGGGCTGTTGTCCGGCAGTTTATCGCTGATTTCCGACGCGCTGCATAATTTCAGCGATGGGGTAGCGATTATCGTCAGCTATGTCGCCCTGCGCCTGAGCCGCAAGCCGAAAAATGAGCAGTACACCTTCGGCTTGAAACGCGCCCAGATTCTGGCGGCGATCCTCAACGCCGGGGTGTTGCTGGCCATCTCCTTCTACCTGCTGCGCGAGGCCTACAGCAAACTGCTCCACCCGCAGGAAATTGACGGTCTGCTGATGTTCCTCGTCGCCAGTTTTGGCCTGGTCGCTAATCTCATCGGCACTTGGCTGTTAAGGCGCGGCGCCAAAGAGAATCTGAACATCCGTTCGGCCTATCTGCACCTGCTCTCCGATGCGGTCTCCAGCGTCGCGGTTATTCTGGGCGGACTGGCCATCACCCTGTGGCAGCAATACTGGATTGATCCGGTGCTGACCGTTTTGATTGCACTTTATGTTGGTTGGGAAAGCTGGAAAATCATCCAGCAGGCGCTGGATGTCTTGATGCTCAAAGTGCCGGCGCATATCAGTTTAACTGCCCTCGAAAAACGCCTGGAGCAGCTGCCCGAGGTCTGCGACGTGCATCACATCCATCTGTGGCAGGTCGATGACCATGATCTGCACTTTGAGGCCCACGTCAACACCAGCCTTACCACCCTGCAAGAGACCGTGCCGCTGGCGAAGACGATGGAAAGCCTGCTGCAGAAGGAATGTGGCATTAACCACGTCACCCTGCAATTTGAAGTCGGTCAATGTCTCACTGGCCGGAAGACGGACGCGAACCGGCAGTAGGCGGGCAGACACGGGGTCTGCCCCTACGGGTGGTTGAACAACAATATTTTTTTACCCAAACATTTGGCGAAAAGGCCAAGCGTAAACGATGGAAACAACTATCATTTCTCCCTGGATCATTCCCCTGCTGGCTTTTGGGTTGAGCTTTCTCTTTGCCCTGGGGGGCGTCGGTTCGGCGATTGCGCTGGTGCCAGCCCTGGACGGGCTCGGTGTGCCGTTGCTCCTCGCCAAACCGACCGGTCTGCTGGTCAATACCCTGAGCATGACCGGTGCCAGTGTCAACAATATCCGGGCGAAACGGCTCGATTTTCGACTCGGGGTGCCGATCATTGTCAGCTCTTTCATCCTCGCGCCGATTGGCGCCTGGTCGAGCCATTGGCTGCCCCAAACGGCTGTAATTACAGTCTTTACCTTGTTTTTGCTCTTTTCCGGACTGATGTTGATCTTCTTTCGCGCCGGTAACTTTGAGGGGCAGTACCGCGAGGATCGTCCGCTCTTCGCGCCGGCGCTGATCGGCGCGGTGGCCGGGTATCTGTCGGGGCTGCTCGGGGTCGGTGGCGGTGGGCTGATTGCGCCGCTGATGATTTTGCTCGGGTTCAACCCGAAAAAAGTCGCAGTGATCACCGCCTTCGTTGTGCCCTTCTCTTCACTGAGCGGGCTGGTCGCCTATCTGGCGCTGGGGCATATCAACCTGTGGCTGATGGCTCCCGCGGCGGTGGCGGCTTATTTCGGGGGCAGCCTGGGGACGCGCTTCATGCACAGTCGCCTTAAACCCGCGGTGGTGAAGAAATTTCTCGGGGTTTTGTTGCTGCTGTTGGCGCTGAAAATGGCGTTGCCCCTGCTGGGATAAAAAGCAAAATAGCGATGAAGGAGTTTTCGATGAAATTTATGACCTTTCTTTTTCTGCTGCTGATGGCAGGCCAACCAGCGCTGGCGGCCGAGCCGACCATCACCAGCCTGCTGGAAGCTGTCGCTCGCCAGCCGGATCTGGCCGCCAGTTCGCTGGAGGTCAAGTCTGCCGAAGTCCAGCTGCAACAGGCCTACGCGGAGCTCTATCCCAAACTTTCGGCCTTCGGCACCTACAACATCTACAGCTCGCCGACCAATCTGCGGCCGATGGCACCGACGGAAGTCAACCTCGCCGCCGGTGAATCGATTCCTTTTTCCGACACGATTCTGCGCTACGGGCTGAAGGTGGAGATGCCGCTCTTCGTCAAAAACCTTTATTCCTTGGCGGACAAGGTCGAACAGCTGCAACAGGTCAGTCGCATCGGCCACAAACTGCGGCTGATTTCGCGTCAGGCGGCGGTGGTCTCCCTCGATGCGTCCCTGGCTTACACCAGTCATCTCGACGCTGCCATCGCTGCGCGCCTTGACTCGCTCGATAAAACCCGCGCCGACCTGAGTCTGGCGGTCGAAAACGGGCGCGTGCCGGAAGCGGAACTGCTCAAGTTGGAAACCACGCGTAACGATCTGCACAAACAGCGCAATGACCTGCAACGGCAGGCCATCAGCCTGACCGGTCAGGTGCAACAATTGACCGGGGTTCGCCTGAGCAGCTTTGTCCCCCTCACCCTGCAACGCCCGGTGAGAGAGGATCAGTATCCACGTCAGTTGCAGCAGCAGGCGCGGGTCGCCGCCAGCGAGAAGGAACTTCGTCAGGCGAAAGATCAGCACTACCCATCACTCAGGCTCGAAGGAGTGATTTCCGAAAACGCGGGTGAAGCCTATAACACCGGTGCGTCGATCGAGCGCAGCTACAACTACGTCGGCCTCGCCCTGAGTATCCCCCTGTTTGACCGCAAACTCAGAACAACCATCGATCAGGCCCAGGTGCAGTTGCAACGCCAGCGCCAGCAGTTGGCGCAATTAGACCTGGATCTGGCGGCTGAGGCCGAAGACTTGAAGCAGCAGCTGCCGGTCATTGCGCAATCGACCCGGTTGGCACAGGCCAGTCTCGAAAACAGCCAACGCCTGCTCGACATTGCCAAGGTCGCTCGCCGGACAGGTCGTCTGAGCACCGAAGAATATTTACGCTTTGAAACCGGGGTGCTTGAGGCCGAAGCCGCCCTGCACAAGACCATACTTGATCGCTGGCAGATCATCAGCCAACAGGCGGTGCTCTACGGTGAAGAATTGACGGGAGTTGTCCAATGAAAAACAAACTGATCCTTGTTCTGGTGCTGCTGCTGATTGTCGGTGGCGCTGTTGTGTTGCTGAAAACCCGCAAAGCCGCTTTAACAGAAGCTCCGGTCGCAGCGGTGCGGCCGGTGGTGGTCGAAGCTCTCACCCCTCAGCCACAGCAGATCAGCCTGACGCTGCCGGTTATGGGGGTGGTTTCTTCGGATCTTTCCACCACCCTGTCAACCAAGATCAG
>JAACTI010000551.1 GCA_009993495.1 Deltaproteobacteria bacterium
TGGCCGCCACCCGCCTGAGTCAAAAAGAGATTGAAAAGCTGCAAGCTATCAATGAAAAACTCCGAAATCTGGCCGCCGAGGGCGACGTCAAAAATTTTTATCGGGCCCACAATGAGTTCCACGATCTTTTTATTAAGGCTGCCGATAACCAGAAGCTGGCCGAACTCATCCAGCAACTGGGGATGAAATTTCTTCGACTGCGCATGGCATCTCTTTCAGCCCCGGGGCGTATGAATATCTCCGTGGCTGAGCATGAACGCTTAATCGAAGCATTCAAAATGCAGGATGGTCATTTGGCCGAAAGTCTGGTAAAAAAGACTGCGGCGATTGGCGGGCGGGTATTGCTCGAAATGATGACAAAAAATTCGCAAGAAAAAGTTTTATAGCCCTCCCCTTGGCAGGCTGCGGCGAAACACGATCCGACATCTCTGGAGGTTTGAATGAAAATGCGGTTTTTTCTTCTGGGCGTAGTACTTTTTGCCCTTGCTTCAACGGCCGGCGCTGCTAGTGTTGCCATTGAATTAAACGATCACAGTGTTCAGGCCGGTTTGCGGCAAACACTTCCGGCTCAGGGGTACGGCGATAGTCTCATGGGAGCACGGCTGCTCTACAATGAAGATCGGGACGCGCTCCTGGGTGGCATTTACGCCGGGGTCTCTGGTTCGCCCGGTAATGTTGGCGGACTGACCTTCGGCGTATTACTGGCGCTGAATGCGGTTGATCTTCCTCATGGCAACGAACTGGTCGCCGCGGGTATCGGCCTTGAGGCCCGTTACTTGCCCCCCCAGCTCATGGGCGTCGGCATTGATAGCCATGTAACTTACGGCCCGGATATCTTCACCTTTGGCGATGCCGACGATTATCTAGAAGCAGGCGTCGGCCTTGGCTATCAGGTTCTGCCCAATGCCCGTTTGACTCTGGGCTATCAGTATATCAGCGTCGGCATTGAAAAGCATCGCGATTACCGCTTGGATGGTACCCTGAGGGTTGGGGTCGCGCTCGATTTTTAGTGAGATTTTCCCTGAGCAACCCCCGCGACCCCGCAGGCGGATCGGGCCGTTGCTGAAAAAGTTCCACCCATTTAAAAGCCATTCAACCTGTGAAAGAATACGGGTTGAATGGCTTTTTGGTTCTCAGTGACCTCATTCGTCGGTCTAAAATCCTCAACAAAGAGCATCCTGCTGCCCGGCCCAGGAGCGGCAGCCACTCGCGAGTGACGCCGCAGCTGTTGCCTCTTTCCTTGAGATGCTTTTCTCCTCTACGGGCGAAGGGTTTTTGCCCTCTCGGCGCAAAAAGCAGATCAGAACAGGTATTTCTCCTCTTCAAGGGAACGG
>JAACTI010000552.1 GCA_009993495.1 Deltaproteobacteria bacterium
AACACCAGTGTCCGTAATATGCTGGGTGAGCGCGGCATCAAACCGGAAGAACTGCCGCCCGAAGAAGATATTAAAAAGCTGGAACGGCGCGTAAAATCAGCTGAGAAAAAGCTGATTAAGGGAAGCGAGTTACCGAAGGGCGGGAACCACGAATGAACACGAATAGTTTAGGGCACCGCGAAAAGCGCGAAATACACGAAAAGGGTTCGAATTCGACCACTTTAAACCTTTTGAATTCGATAGGTTTAAACGATATGGGGGGTATGTCATGGGCAAAAACGAGATAGAAAAAAAACACCACCAGACATTTGAGTACATCAAACAGCTCGGGAACGATGGCTCTGAGTTTTGGATGGCCAGGAAATTGGGGAAAATTCTGGATTATGCCGAGTTCCGCAACTTTCTGCCGGTCATCAAAAAAGCCAAGAAAGCGTGTGCCAACAGTGGGCAACCAGTAGGAAACCATTTCGTGGAGATGCACGAAATGGTTTCGATTGGCTCCGGAGCCGAGCGCGAGATGGAGTCCTTTGCTCTTTCACGCTACGCCTGCTATCTGATCGTGCAGAATGGTGACCCTTCCAAGCCGGTGATTGCCAACGGCCAGACCTACTTTGCTATCCAGACCCGCCGACAGGAACTGGCTGATGATGAAACCTTCCAGCAACTAAAAGAAGAAGAAAAACGGCTGTTTCTGCGCAAGGAGATGCGGGAACACAATAAACAATTGGTAGATGCTGCCCAAAAAGCCGGTGTGGAGAGCAACCTCGATTTTGCCATCTTTCAGAATCATGGGTACAAGGGGCTTTATGGCGGATTGGATGCTAAAGGCATTCATCAGCACAAAGGGCTGAAAAAGAGCCAGCAGATCCTGGATAATATGGGCAGTACCGAACTGGCTGCTAACCTCTTCCGCGCCACGCAGACCGAAGAAAAACTTCGCCGTGAAAATATTCAGGGGAAAACCAAAGCCAATACAACCCATTTTGAAGTCGGTAAAAAAGTGCGCCAGACCATTGAAGAACTGGGCGGCACCAT
>JAACTI010000553.1 GCA_009993495.1 Deltaproteobacteria bacterium
TTATCTGGCCGCCAAATAAATTTCCGGCAAAGGCAGAATTGTCATGACCCAGATTTTTTTTCATGAAATCGACCGACTCAAACGCCTGTTGCTCACCCAGGGCAGTGAGGTGCAGTCGCAAGTTGATCTGATCAGCCGGGCGCTGCTGGTTCCCGATCTTGAGTTGTTTAAAAAGGTCTTTAAAGAAGAAAAAAACATCGATCTGCGGGATATCTCCCTGCAGGAAGAATGCTTTAAAATTCTGGCTTTGTATCAGCCCGTGGCCTTTGATCTGCGTTTTTTGATCAGCTTGCTCAAGTTCAATAATGATCTGGAACGGATATCTGACCTTTGCGCCGCGATTGCCAAAAGATCGAAAAAGTTATTTAAACTGCAAGCGTTTCCATTGGTTTACGATTGTACAGTTCTGTCAAATCTGACGCAGGTGATGCTGGCCGGTGCCCTCGACGCTCTGGTCAAGGTCGACACCGCCATCACGCAGCAGGTCTTTCGCGACGAAAAGCTGCTGAATCATCAGCACAAGGCCAACAGCAAGCAGATTCAGGAAGAGATCCGGAAAAATCCCGAACAGGTTGAAGCCCTGATTCATCAGCTGGTGATCTCGCGCCACTTTGAACGCATCGGCGACCTGGCCACCAATCTGGCTGAGGAAGTCATTTACCTGGTCAACGGCGAAATCGTCCGTCATCAGGAAATCGACTGGGACGATTGAACCAACCCGCCACAGATATTTTTTCGAAACCGCAAACACGCCGGGTGGAGGAACTTAAGTGTTCTCCACCCGGTATTTAATTTCAGGGGGGCATCTATATTGACGAACATTTATCATCCCCCGATTTTCCTTCAGCGTCACGCGCGCAATCAATGCAGATCAAGGTTGCCGGGCCAATTTCCAGGCGTTTCTCGGTAATCTCATTGTCACATTTCACACAATAACCATAATCATAAGGCAACGCAGGGGGTCGTCGATCTCAGTGATCCACAACGCCAGCAACGACTCCTTGACATTACTCCGGTCTCAGAGGTTTGGGGTGTTGGGCGTAAGCATACCTTGAGTTTGAAGAATCAAGGCCTCACCACTGCCCTGCAATTGGCTCAAATGGATAGCCGCCGCATTCGTCAACGCTATTCCGTGGTGCTGGAACGCACGGTTTGTGAGCTGAATGGCGAAAGCTGTATCGACCTGGAAGAAACGTCCGCACCCAAGCAACAGATCATGTGTTCACGTTCGTTCGGGGACAAACTGACGAACTATGCTGACCTGAGAGAGTGTGTCTGTGAGTTTGCTGTCAGGGCCGCTGAGAAACTGCGCAATGAAGGTCAACTTGCCCGCATGGTTCATGTGTTTATCCGCACCAGCCCCTTTGATGAGTCTGGTCTGGCCCCCACTACGGCAACGCCGCAACCGGCAAGCTCGCCTGGCCAAGTTCGGATACCCGTAACATTCTGGGATTGGTCACGCACCTGTTCCATCTGATCTGGAAGGATGGCTACCGCTATGCCAAGGCCGGGGTGATGCTTGGTGACTTTTGTTCACCCGACCATGTGCAACTGAACCTGTTTG
>JAACTI010000019.1 GCA_009993495.1 Deltaproteobacteria bacterium
TTTGTGGCTATGGGGCCAGCAGCTTAGTTGCCGCCACGTTGCGGAACCAGATCTTCGTCTTCGAGAGCCAGGGGCTGGGTGGCTTCCTCGGTAACCGCAGTTTTTTTCGGAGCCAGGGTGCGCGACATCATGGCCCCGACCAGCAGCATCACCGCAGCAGTCGCGAAGGAGAGGGTAAAACCACCGAATTTAGCGTTGAGGGCCGCCGAAAGCTTGACCAGCACAAAAGCGCCAATGCCCCAGGCCGAAAACAGCAGACCGTAGTTCATGCCGTAATTTTTCGCGCCCCAGAAATCCTTGGCAAATGAGGGAAAAAGCGACAGGTTGGTGCCATAGTTAAAGCCAATAAAGGTCGCCAGCAGAGTCACCACCACCGCACTGGAATCGGCACTGGTCACCACCGGAATGGCCACCAACATCAGAATCGCCTGGAAGACCAGCATAATGGTCAAGGTATTTGCGCGCCCGATTTTATCGGAAAGCACCCCGGCGACCACGCGCCCCGAAGCATTGCCCAGGGCCATAACCGCCACCGCAATAAACGCCATTTCGCCCATGCTCTGCTTAGCGATGCCCGCAATACTTCCAATAACCATCAGCCCCGCACCGGCACCAACAAAGAAGGTTATCCAGCAGGTGTAAAAGCGGCCATCCTTGAGCATTTGTCCTGGTGACTTATCTTCAACCGTTTTTGTGCTGCACGTAACCAGCGCCGGAGCTCCTGCCGGAACATAACCGGCTGGCGGGTTGACAACCATCAGGGCCATGCCGCAGACAATCACAATAAAGGCAATTCCCAAAACCATCATGGTGGTGTGCAGACCATAAGCACCGAGCAGATATTTACTCACCGGTGCCAGATAGACCGGGGCAATACCAAAACCTGACACCACTATCCCAGCAATCAGCCCGGTTTTGGTCGGCGAGAACCACTTCAAGGCCGGCGGAGTCGCGGCAGAATAACCAAAGCCAAAGCCCGCCCCGGCAAAAACGCCGAAACCAAGAATCCAACCCCAGTAATTTGAGGTTTGCGCGCAAAGGATAAAACCGGCCCCAACGAGCAAGCCACCCAGCATGGCGGTCAGACGTGGGCCAAGCTTATCTTGCATTTTGCCACCGAGAATCATGGCGACCGCAAAGGAGAGGCAGGCGGTTGCATAAGGATCACCGGCACCACTGAACAACTTACCAATATCGCCCTTCAACATGCTATAGGCGTAAAGAATTCCCAGTGCCAGGTTGATTCCGGTTCCGGCGATAACCACCGACCAGGCTTTTCTCATGGTTGACTGTTGCATTGTGACCTCCGTGTTGATTGACGTGAATGAAGAACTCTTAAGAGCGGCGTGATGCTGTAAATATCTCAGGCGGAAGGACAGAGGCCATTTGTTGCGAAACCCAATATCGATCGGTTTGTGTGCTGACATCCTTTGATCCTCCGCAAAAATCTCTGTTCCAACAACTGGCCTGCTGAATCGCAGCCCCATGAACATTTCCGGGTACTGGCTTTGCAAACGTTCAAATTTTTCGCAATCACAGAAGCGATGCGAACACAGGGTCGAAATTGTGCGGACGTCGTGGGTCGACAAATAATCGGAACCGACATCACATTTTTCGTCTGCTTGACCATAAAAAGGGCAGATCTGCATACTTGAACCCTTGCTGAGGGGTTGGAGACACTCTCCTCCTATCGCAAGCCGTATACCAATGGTGTAAAATCAAAATTTTTCCCGAAATTACGGGGTGTTATAGAAGTCGAAGCGCGGCTCTCGGCAAAAATAAATTTGCATTCTTGCGAAACTTTACCGGCCCGCCTTCCAGCACAAGAGGAATGCAGTGAATTAGTGTTTTGTTCTTAATCTTCTGTTTTTATTATTTTTTTTAGAAATAAAAATTTAAAAAGAAGGATCACAAAACAAGGTTTTGCATTTGTGCATTTTTAAAACTGCGGTCTTTTGCATTTTTGCAAATGATCTTCACACCGCAGCTTTAACCTTTGACGATTCACGGAAAGGCCCAAAAAAGCCATTGCATCTACAACCCATTCGCCGCACATTAGGCCGCAACTCTCTTTAACGACAGGACAACGGCATGATTTTACAGGGAACCCTGGTCAATATTGCGGCGGTGACAACCGGCTGCGTGATTGGCCGTTGGGCGGGCGGCTATCTGTCGGCGCGTATGCGTCAGACCCTGATGATCGGCCTGGGGCTGGCCGTGTTACTGATTGGCATGCAGCTGGCTCTGCAAAGCAAGCAACTGATGGTCGTCATTGGGGGCTTGATTTTTGGGGGGCTGATTGGCGAAGCCCTGGGCGTGGAAAAACGTCTCGAAAACTTTGGTCAGCGCTTGCAGCGGCGCTACGCCAATCAGGGCCCGATTGCCGAGGGCTTTGTCACCGCCAGCCTGCTCTATTGCGTCGGGGCCATGGCGATTATGGGCGCCCTGCAAGATGGCCTGGGCGGAAAGCCAACCATCCTTTACGCCAAGGCGGCCCTTGACGGCGTAGCCTCCGTTGCCCTGACCTCGACTCTGGGCATCGGCGTCCTCTTTTCGGTTGTGCCCCTGCTGCTTTATCAGGGCAGCATCACCCTGTCGGCCGAGCTGGCAAAATCAATTTTAACGGCGCCGGTCATTACCGAAATGAATGCTGTCGGCGGGCTGCTGATTGTGGCTATTGCCTTCGACCTCATGGGACTGAAACGCCTGCCCGTCGGCAACCTGCTGCCCGCAGTTTTTGTCGTGATTGGGCTCATGTGGGCCTGCGGACTGGCGTAATCACGGTTGACCGCAACCCCTGAAAATGCTATCAACCCCGAACGATTGAAACTGTTCCGCTAAAAGGATGAAATATGCTCGATATTAGACACTTACGCGAAAATTTTGCCACAGTTGAGGCGGCGCTGGCAAACCGCAATAGCAGCATCGACCTGTCGGGAGTTATCGATCTTGACAGTCGCCGCCGCGCATTGCTGGGTGAAGGCGAAACCTTGAAAGCCGAAAAAAATCGGGTATCGGCTTTAATTGGTCAAACCAAAGATAAAAGCCAGCTGCAAGGCGAATTTGCACGCATGAAAGATGTCGCCGCCCAGATCAAGCAGATTGATGAAGAACTGCGTCAGGTTGAAGAAGAGTTGCAGCAGGGCCTGATGCTTCTGCCCAACATCCCCCATGAAGATTGCCCCATCGGCAGCAGTGAAGACGCCAATCGCGAAGTTCGCTGCTGGGGCGAAAAAACCACCTTTAACTTCACCCCCAAGGCCCACTGGGATCTGGGAGAAGAATTGGCGATTCTCGATTTTGAGCGCGGGGTCAAAATCGCCGGTGCACGTTTTGTTCTTTACCGGGGTGCTGGCGCCCGCCTCGAACGCGCCCTGATTAATTTCATGCTTGATCTGCATACCGAACAGCACGGCTACATGGAAACCCTGCCGCCCTTTCTGGTCAATCGCGCGTCCATGACCGCCACCGGCCAACTGCCAAAATTTGCCGATGATCTGTTTCACACCGAAGATGTCGATCTGTTCCTGATTCCGACTGCCGAGGTGCCGGTGACCAATATTCACCGTGACGACATTGTCACCGAAGCCGAGCTGCCCCTCAACTACACCGCCTACACCCCCTGCTTCCGCAAAGAGGCCGGTTCCCATGGCCGCGACACCCGCGGCCTGATTCGACAACACCAGTTCAACAAGGTCGAACTGGTGAAATTCACACGCCCCGAAGATTCCGATTCCCAGCTACAACAGTTACTCGGCCACGCCGAAGCCGTGTTGCAGCAACTTAAACTGCCCTACCGAGTGGTTGATTTATGTACCGGTGATATTGGCTTTTCAGCCGCACGCACCTTTGACCTGGAAGTCTGGCTGCCGGGGCAAAGCTGCTACCGTGAAATTTCATCCTGCTCCAACTTCCGCGACTTTCAGGCGCGCCGCGCCGGGATTCGCTTCCGCCGCGAGGGCGCCAAAAAGGTAGAACTGGTGCACACCCTCAACGGCTCGGGCCTGGCGGTTGGCCGCACCCTGGTCGCAATTCTGGAAAATTATCAGCAAGCCGACGGCTCCATTGCCATCCCCGAAGTCTTGCAACCTTACATGGGTGGGCTGGAAAAGATCACGAAAGCATAAACCCAGCGTCTTTAAGCTTGCATTTTGCCGCGACTTTGGTAGAATCGGCGCGTTTTTCACCTTGCGGAGGAGTGGCCGAGTGGCTTAAGGCGGCGGTCTTGAAAACCGTTGAACGCAAGTTCCGTGGGTTCAAATCCTACCTCCTCCGCCACATTTGATAAAAAGCTGCCCAAGGTTTACAACGCAGCGAGCACACACACAAACGGTAGATACAGGTTGCGGAGAGGTGACCGAGAGGCCGATGGTACGCGCCTGCTAAGCGTGGGTACGGGAAACTGTACCGAGGGTTCGAATCCCTCCCTCTCCGCCATTTAAAAAACCAAAAAAGCCTCTGAATTTCTCAGGGGCTTTTTTGCGTAAGGACAACCGCTGTCAACAGCGTCATTTCGGTTTAATTTTAGCGGAATTCAGACTTGCACGTTTGGAATGCTGGATCCCCGACGGAAAAACTCGGGGATAACCCCCCTTCTGAGGGGCGGCGTAGTTTTTAGTCAGTGATGTTTTACATGGGCGAGAAAATCTTGCAGACGCTCTGATTGCGGATTTTTCAGAACCTCGGTGGGTTTTCCTGTTTCGACGATCCGGCCTTCGTCCATGAAAATCAGGCGACTGCCGACGTGTGAAGCAAAGCCCATTTCGTGGGTCACCACCACCATGGTCATGCCGCTGTCCTTGGCCATACGTTTCATGACATCCAGAACCTCACCAATCATTTCAGGATCTAGCGCCGAGGTTGGCTCATCAAACAGCATTACCTTGGGACTCACCGCGAGGGCCCGGGCAATAGCGACGCGCTGTTGCTGACCGCCGGAGAGTTGCCCTGGGCGTTTCTCTTCAAACTCCGCCAGGCCGACCTTGTCGAGCAAGTTTCTGGCAATTTCCCTTGCCGTCGAGCTGCTCAGTTTGCGGGCCTTGCGCGGGCCGAAGGCCACATTCTCCAGCGCCGTCATATGCGGGAACAGATTAAACTGTTGGAAAACCATGCCCACCTCCAGTCGAATCTGACGGATGTGGTTGCGTTCAGCCGGGATCTTGATGCTATCGACAACCAGCTCACCGCTGGTGATCATTTCAAGGCAATTGATACAGCGGATCAAGGTCGATTTGCCCGAACCGGAGGGGCCGATAATCACCAGCACCTCACCTTCGGCGATCGTCAGATCGATATTATGCAGGACTTCTGTGGTTCCAAATGATTTGCAGATATTTTTCAGCTCAATAATGTTGGCCATTGGGGGATT
>JAACTI010000020.1 GCA_009993495.1 Deltaproteobacteria bacterium
TCCACCTGGTTTGCGGTGCGTAACGACAGCGGGGGCAGGGTGCTGACCCGCATCCATCCGTTGCACTCCCATCCGGGTCCCATCCAAAAGTTATCGCATTCGCAGCGCGACAAAACCGTGGTCAGTCAAAGCGCCGCAGGTTTGCAGCTCGACTACATGACCAGCGAACGTTTTTTGCTCGGCCTGAACCCGCCTGGCGGTATTCTCAGCTATGCACTTTCGACCCGTGGCAATGGTTTGCTGGCACTGACCGGAGCGGGCGACCTGCGGGGCTGGAAGTTACATATTCCCCATCCGGAAATCAGCTTAAAGACCCTGTTCGGCAAGGTCTGGTATGAAGGTTATGACGCCCCCGAATATGTCTGGCAGTCGTCGGCCGCCACTGACGATTATGAGCCCAAGCTCAGCCTCACTCCGCTGATTTTCGGTTCCCTCAAGGGAACTTTTTACGCCATGCTCTTTGCGGTTCCCCTGGCAATTTTAGGCGCAATTTATACCAGTCAGTTTGCGCGCCCCAGATTGCGCGGCATGATTAAACCAACCGTGGAAATCATGGCCGCAGTGCCAACGGTGATTATTGGTTTTCTTGCCGCCCTGTGGTTGGCCCCGCTGATTGAGCGTTCTCTGGGGCAGGTCTTTTTGAGTTTTATTCTGCTGCCGACGGCCTTGATGCTGAGTATTTTATTCTGGCAGGGCGCGCGTAAATTTGAACCCCTGAAACGGATCGAGCGGGGTTTTGAATTTCTGGCAATTATTCCGGTGATTATTTTGGCCTTGAGCCTGGCGGCGGTGCTGGGCCCCGGCCTCGAAAACTGGCTGTTTGACGGTAATTTGAAACAGTGGCTTTTTTCCGAACTGGGAACCCGCTACGATCCGCGCAACTGCATTATTATTGCCTTTGCCATGGGTTTTGCCGTTATTCCGATTATTTTCACCATTGCCGAAGATTCCTTGTCCAATGTGCCACCCAGCCTGAAAGCCGCCTCCCTCGCCCTGGGGGCCAGTCGTTGGCAAACCGTGTGGCGCGTGATTCTGCCTTCCGCCAGTCCGGGAATCTTTGCCGGAACCATGATCGGTTTTGGCCGTGCCGTGGGTGAAACCATGATCGTGCTCATGGCGACAGGCAATACCGCCATTATGGATCTTTCCATCTTTAACGGCATGCGGCCATTGTCGGCCAATATCGCGGTTGAAATTCCCGAGGCACCGGTAGACGGTTCCCTTTATCGGGTGCTCTTTCTGTCTGCGGTCATCCTTTTTGTTTTGACTTTTATCGTGAATACCCTTGCCGAAATTGTGCGTCAGCGCTTGCGCGCCAAATATGGGCGTTTCTGAAAAACCAGCCGGGTGCTTTTCACCTGTGGACAAGGCCTTAAGCATGAAAAAAAATCAAAATATGAACAAATTCTGGCGGGTCGGCGAGCCCATGGTATGGCTTTCGGGTGCTGCCCTGGCCATGACGCTGCTCAGTGCCCTGGTGTTGCTGGTGGTGGTCATGGTCAATGGCCTGGGGGTTTTCTGGCCCTCGGCGGTGCACAAACTCGAGCTGAAAGATGGCAGCCTGCTGGCGGGTAGTTTGATCCGCACGGAAAAAACTGCCGATGCTTCGGCTTTGCGTCACCAATACAAGATTGCCAACCGCGATCTTTACGGCCTGGATTTCCGCTGGATCGACGTGGCCGACATTGTTGCCAGCACCACCCCGGCAGAACTACTGGTGCTGGAACGGATGGAATACGGTGATTTTTACGGCCAGCTCAAGGCGCTGAATACCGCTAATCAAAAGTCTCAAGCCCCGACCCTTGAAGCTTTGCGTCAGGCGCTAGCGCAAGTGACTGCAAGCAAGGAAGCCCTGTCCGAACTGGACGAACGTCTGCAAGATTTAAATTATGCGAGTGAAGGCTTGCGTTTGCAGTTACTCAAACTCGACTATAAGCCCCAAACTGCCGATGACGCTCAGCGCCGTAGACTGGGGGATGAAAAACAGATCATTGATCGGGAATTTGTTGAACTGGTGCAGCTGCAAACCCGGCGTTTGGCAGAAATTCGTAAGCAGACCGCCACCTTTGCTGATCTTGGTGGCCAAAAAAAAGACATTGTTTTGGCGGATATTGTGCAGGCTTATGCCCCCAATACTATGACTCTGACCGACAAGTTGATATTTTACGCCGGCAAACTTTACGAACTGGTTGCGGGTGAGCCGCGCGAATCCAACACCGAGGGCGGCTTGTTCCCGGCAATTTTCGGGACAGTCATGCTGATTTTCGTCATGAGCCTGTTCTCTTTCCCCCTGGGGGTGATTGCCGCAGTTTATCTGCGTGAATACGCGAAAGAGGGGCTTCTGGTGCGGATTGTGCGCATTGCCGTCAACAATCTGGCCGGAATTCCCTCCATTGTGTATGGAATTTTCGGTTTGGGTTTTTTTGTTTACGGCATCGGCAGCGGCATTGATCAGCTGTTTTTCCCTGAGCGCCTGCCGACCCCGACCTTCGGCACCGGCGGGCTCTTGTGGGCCAGCTTGACCCTGGCTCTTTTGACGGTGCCGGTGGTGATTGTTGCCACCGAAGAAGCCCTGGGGGCTATTCCGCGCGAAATGCGCGAAGGCTCTTATGCTTTGGGGTCGACCAAATTTCAAACCCTGGTTCGCGTGCTTTTGCCCATGGCTTCCCCCGGAATTCTCACTGGCTTGATTCTGGCCATGGCGCGTGCGGCCGGTGAAGTCGCGCCCCTGATGATTACCGGGGTTGTCAAGCTGGCCCCAGCCCTGCCCCTTGATGGCAATTTCCCCTATTTGCATCTGGAACGCAAATTTATGCACCTTGGCTTTCACATTTATGATATCGGTTTTCAATCGCCCAATGTCGAGGCGGCTAAGCCTATGGTCTATGTTACGGCCTTGCTCCTGGTGCTGATCGTGCTCCTCATGAGCAGTGTTGCGATTCGCCTGCGGAACCGGATGAAAAAACGCTATACTTTCGGCACTTTTTAGGAGAGTTTCTGTTATGAGCCCTGTTATTGAAAATCCGCTGATCAAGGTCGAAGATCTGCGCTTTTATTACGGTGATTCCCGCGCTTTGCACGGCATTGATCTCGACTTCCCAGAAAAACAGGTCACCGCCTTGATTGGTCCTTCCGGGTGTGGCAAAAGCACCCTACTGCGCTGTTTCAACCGCATGAATGATCTGGTTGACGGCAGTCGAGTCGAGGGACAAGTCCTGCTCGACGGGGAAAATATTTATGCAAAAAGTACCGATGTTATTGAGCTGCGGCGCAAGGTCGGCATGGTGTTTCAAAAATCGAATCCCTTTCCCAAGTCGATTTACGAGAACGTTATTTACGGCTTGCGCATTGCCGGTGAAAAGAACAAGACCCTGCTGGATGAACGGGTTGAGCTCAGTCTTAAGGGGGCGGCTCTCTGGGACGAAGTTAAGGATCGCCTCCACGAAAGCGCTTTGGGAATGTCGGGCGGGCAGATGCAGCGCCTGTGTATTGCGCGGGCAATTGCGGTTAATCCTAAAGTCATTCTCATGGATGAACCCTGTAGCGCCCTGGATCCGAAATCGACTGCTCGGGTTGAAGAACTAATAGGCGAGTTGCGTGAAAATTTTACGATTATTATTGTGACCCACAATATGCAGCAGGCGGCGCGGGTGTCGGATTTAACCGCTTTTCTCTATGAGGGCAATCTGGTCGAATTCGGACGCACTGAAAAACTTTTTGTTAAACCAGCCCAGAAACAGACCGAGGATTATATTACCGGGCGTTTTGGTTGATCGCTGATGCCCCTGCATGGAGAAGAAAAACAATGACCGTCTTAATGAGCCGTGAACTCGATGCCTTAAAAAAACGTTTGCTCGCCCTGAGTGCCGTTGTTGAAAGCAAATTTGCCCAGGCGATTCAGGCCCTGCTTGAACGCGATGTCCCCTTGGCGCAAAAAGTCGCAATGGGGGACAAAGAGGTTGATGCCCTGGAAGTTGCACTGGAAGAAGAGTGTTTGAAGGTGCTGGCCCTGCACCAGCCGGTGGCCACCGATCTGCGTCTGATCGTATCGATTTTGAAAATGAATAATGACCTGGAGCGTATGGCGGATCTGGCGGTGAATATCGCCAAACGTTCCATTGATCTGTCGGGATCGCGTCAAAACTCGGCCCCCTATGATCTGGAACAGATGTCCAACATGGTGCAGCAGATGCTGAAAATGAGTCTTGACGCCCTGGTGCAACGCAATGCGCAAAAGGCTCTGGATACCATCAAGTTGGATGATGAAGTCGATGTTCTGCATCGGGATAATTTTACCCGGGTCAAAGAGGCTATCCGGAAAAATCCGGCACAGATGGATGATTTGATTCTTTATTTGTCCTTTTCGCGCTATTTGGAACGCATCGCCGATCTGGCAACCAACATTGCGGAAGATGTGGTGTACTTAATCAGCGGCGAAATTATCCGCCACGAAAATTTGAGTTGAAATCTCCCGTAGTGACATCCTCTTTGCAGATCTTTGCCCATCGAGGGGCCAGTGGGCAGTCTCCCGAAAACACCTTGCTCGCTTTTCGGCAGGCGTTTGAATGCGGAGCGCGCTGGATTGAACTGGACACCCAACTGGTGGAAAACCAGCTGGTAGTTTTTCATGACGATTGCCTTGAGCGTACCACCAACGGGCGGGGGCGACTGAACGCGCTGAGCCTGGCAGAGCTGCGCCGACTCGATGCCGGACAGGGTCAACAGGTGCCCCTGCTGGAAGAGGTTCTCCAACTGGTAAGCGACCGGCAGGCCGGGGTTAATATCGAACTCAAAGGGCCGGCAACCGCGGTACCGGTGGCTCAGATGCTCGACGATCAGCTGGTTCGCGGCCAACTGACCTCCGAACAGCTCCTGGTGTCATCCTTTCTACTTGACGAGCTGGAGCAGTTTCATCAACTGATGCCGCAGTTGCACTGCGCCCCTATTTATGAAACCTTGCCCGAGAATCTCGAAGACTGGCTTGTCCGACTCTTGCCCTGGTCGGTTCATCTTGATCAGCGGTTGATCGATGCCGCCTTGGTTGCGCGCATTACCGCCTGCGCTTGCCGGGTCTTCGCCTGGACAGTTAACGATCGCGACCAGGCGCAGCGCCTGGCGCAACTGGGCGTCAAAGGGATTTTTACCGACTTTCCGGAAATTTTTTTCGAGACAGAGTGAATTTCGTCGCTTGATGCCTGACGTATTTATTTCAGAACAAAAACCATATCCCTGCTTATTCCCTGTTCTTCTTTCCCCCCTTGCGCTTAGCTGTCGCCGCCCGGGCGACAGCTACCCCTTCCATGGCTCTCCAGGACTCTGGCAGGTGAACAGTTACGAAAAAGATTGACAGCACATGTATACTGTATACAATTTAACATCCAAGACTCTTCAACGTTGAAGATGGAGTGCTATTTTGAGACGAAACATCATCGAAAAACATCAGACTCTGCGCGAAAAAATTCTCGAAACGATTCGCGATGCCATTTTAAAAGGGGCTCTCAAGCCGGGCGAAAAGGTTGCTGAACCGGAGCTGGCCGAGCGTTTCGGCATCAGTCGCACGCCCATTCGCGAA
>JAACTI010000555.1 GCA_009993495.1 Deltaproteobacteria bacterium
TACCATGTAACATTATTTATTTCGTATTTTATTGTCATGTGACATACTGGCGACTCCCTTAGCCAAAGGAGTCCGCCATGTCACCGAGATACCGGGTAACGCTCACCGAGCAAGAGCGCAACGAACTTGATGCTTTGACGAAACGGGGAAAGATCAGCGCAAGAAAATTTGTTCACGCCCGCGCGCTGTTATTGTGTGACGCCGGAGCCGGTGGCCCCGCATGGAAAGTTGCGGATGCGGCAGAAGCGCTCGGAATAACCAGCCGAACTATCGAGCACATCAAGAAGCAATTTGTAGAAGAAGGCTTGGAAGCAGCGCTCGACCGCAAGCCCTTAGAAAAGCCGCCGCGCGAAATCGAGTTTGATGGGGCATTCGAGGCGAGACTGGTTGCCTTGGCTTGCTCTGACGCCCCGGAAGGCCGTGCCAGATGGACGGTCAGGTTGCTTGCCGACAAGGTTGTTGAACTTGAAATAGCAGAATCCGTATCGCATATGACCGTGCAGCGGATTTTAAAAAAAACGAACTTAAGCCTCACCTTAGCAAGTACTGGAAAATCCCACCGGAGGGGAGCGCCGCATTTGTAGCGAATATGGAAGACGTGCTGGAGGTTTATCACTTGCCGTATGACCCCTGTTACCCCGTAATTTGCATGGATGAATCGAGCAAGCAATTGATCGGCGAAGTCAGGGAACCAATTCCATGCGTACCTGGCCGGGTTGCGCGCATGGACGACGAATATGTCAGGAATGGCGTGGCGGAAATCTTCATGGAAGTGGAGCCGTTATCCGGCAAAAGACATGTTGCCATCACGGAGCGCCGAACAAGAAAGGATTGGGCGTCGCAGATAAAGGGAATGCTCGATGAACGCTATCCGGATGCGGTCAAGGTGCGCTTGGTAATGGATAACCTGAACACCCACAGCATTGCATCGTTAT
>JAACTI010000556.1 GCA_009993495.1 Deltaproteobacteria bacterium
TGAAGCCTTCGGAGTCGGGAAAGACCCTGGAGATGGTCGCTCGGGATCTTTTTGCTCTGGTTCGGCGTTTTCGGGATCATGAGGAGGTTAAATCTCTCCACAGTTACAACACCCTGCTTCGTGTTTTGAAGGATCAATGTTGCGTAACCGAAGAGAAAGACGATCAGCCTGCGGGGGTGGAGGTAAAATCCCCCAAGGAAGTTTCCTCTGCTTCGTTGCAGAATCCTTCCGATCCGGACGCCGGGTACAGCGGTCACAAAGGTCAGGGCTATCAGGCGCAAGTGATGGAGACCTATTGCGATTCGGATGATGAATCTCTCAGAGCCAAGACACTGAATCTTATCACCCATGTAGAGGTGGAATCCGCTTGCATCGGCGACGTCCATGCCCTGATTCCCGCACTGGACTCCACAAAGGAACGAGAGTTGGCGCCGACGGAACTGCTGGCGGATTCGCTCTACGGCAGCGATGACAACTGTGAAAGAGCCCAAGAGATGGGTGTCGAGGTCATCTCTCCTGCGATGGGGACGCCGAAGGCAAACACATTGAATCTTTCCGATTTTCAGCAATCCGAAACGGGAGTCATCACGGCTTGTCCGCAGGGACACGCTCCGGTAAAAACCAGATCAGGAAAAAAGCAGAAGCACGGTGTTGCCTTCTCCTCCGAACATTGCAACGTTTGCCCCTGCAAGGGTCAGTGTCCCGTCAAAGCGGGGAAGAAGAATCACTATCTCCATTATGATATCAAGGCCATGCGGATTGCTAACCGCCGAGCCATGGAGTATTCCCCGGAGTTCAAGGAAAAATACCGGTGGCGTTCCGGCATTGAGGCAACCTTCTCAGAAATGGACAAAAAGACAGGGGTCAAACGACTCAGGGTTCGAGGTCTGTCTGCTGTCGCCTATTTTGCCCGTTTAAAAGCCATTGCCGTCAACATCTTCCGGGCAACGGCCGTCCGGAAGGCGCTCGGCCTCCCCGGAGAGGTCCTTGCAGCGGCAAAATCCGGCATTCGGTACATTATT
>JAACTI010000021.1 GCA_009993495.1 Deltaproteobacteria bacterium
CCGAGACCAACCCATGAGCGGCCTGGCCAAATTACCTGCCCTCATCGCAGCGGCTCGCCGCTCGCCTTTACGCCTGCGCCTGTTGAATCTCATTCTGAGCTGGTCGATTCCCTTCAACCGACCCCACGGGGTGCGCATCCTTGAACTGGGAACCGATCTGGTTAAAACCAGCGCGCCTTATCGACGTAAAAACCAGAACCATATCCGCGGCATTCACGCCTGCTGTATCGCTACTGTCGCCGAATTTTCCTCGGGACTGCTGTTGCTCTCCCATTTGCAGCCCTCGGCCTATCGATTGATTATGGCGCGGCTCGAAATCGATTATCACTACCAGGCCAAGAGCCGCATCCTCGCCGAAACCCGCCTCAGCCAAGGGCAACTCACTGCTGACATTCTTAACCCCCTGGCAGAATGCGAAAAAATTCTGTTTACCCAAAATACCGAAGTCTATGATGCCGCCCAGAACCATGTTGCCACCGCCCGTGTCACCTGGCAGATTAAACGCTGGGACAGAGTTCAAACCCGTATTTTAAAAGGAGTTCCCCATGAAGCAGATTTTGTTGACTCTGGCCCTGATCGGGCTGTTGATGACCCCGGCCTTGGCCACAGAGGTCGCCGGAGTTAAACTGCCCGACCAAGTCGAAATCGGCGGCGAGCAGCTGCAACTCAATGGCTACGGGATGCGCAAGAAATATTTTTTCAAAATTTATGTCGGCTCCCTCTACACCGCCCAGAAAGCCACCAGCACGGCGCAGGTTGTTGAGGGCACCGGGCCCAAGTTGCTGCGCATGGATTTTCTTTACAGCAAGGTTGAAAAAGACAAGATCGTCGGCGGCTTTGCTGAAGGAATCAAGAAAAACACACCTGCCCTCGTCGATGATCCAGCCATTGTCGAATTTCTCAAGCTGTTTGATAGGGATTTTGTCGCCAAGGATCAGGTCGATCTGGCCATCACGGCCAATAACCAGGTGCAGGTCAGCCATAATGGCCGCCAGCTCGGCACCATTGAATCTGCCAACCTGGCCAGGGCGGTGCTGTTGATCTACCTTGGGAATGATCCCGCCGATGATGAGATGAAAGCCGGAATGCTGGGAAATATCTAAGAGCGACATATTCAGCCATCTAAGGAGTTTTCATGGGGCACCATTCCACCAGCAAAAGCAGTATTGTGCCGCTGATTGATCGGCTCAACAAGTATCCCATCGGGCTGGTGGATAACGCCAAGCTGCGCCAGATTCTGGCCATTCTTTTCAGCGAAGAAGAGGCCTTTATCGCTTCACGCTTTCCCTTGCACGAAGCCACTCTTGAAGAGCTGGCTAAGCGTACCGGCTATGCGGTGGAACCCCTGGCGGCTCTGCTTGAAACCATGGCGAATAAGGGCCTGGTGATCGATATGCCCCACGCAGGCAGGGTTTACTACCTGCTGTTGCCGGGATTGATCGGTTTTTTCGAATTTACCTTCATGAAGCAGCGCGCCGATCTGCCGCTTGTCGAGCTGGCAAGATTGATGCGGGACTACCTCAATGAAGATCCGGAAAAGGGTCAGGCGCAGGAGTTCTTCGGCAGCAAGACTCCTTTGACCCGCTCTTTGGCCTACGAAGAAACTATCCCGGTTAGTTCGCAGGTCACCAGCTATGCGGGGGCGCGTGAGATCATCCGTCAAGCGGGTGGCGGTGCCGTCGGGCTCTGCTACTGTCGCCACAAAAAACAGCATTTGGATGAAACCTGCACCAAGGGCGCGCCGGTCGAAGGAATTTGCATTTCCCTAGGCAGCGCGGCCCAATTCATGGCGCGCCGCGGTTTCGCCGAAGAACGCTCGGTTGACGAACTCCTGGCGGTGATCGACACCGCCCGGCAACACAACCTGACCCACATCACCGACAACATTCGCCACAAGCCAAGCTTTATCTGCAACTGCTGCTCCTGTTGCTGCGAACTGCTGGCCGGGGTTCAGGTTGGCTATCATCAGGGCATCGGTAAAACCGGTTTCAGGGTTGCGGTTAAACGCGAGAAATGCATCGGCTGCGGGCTCTGTGTCCGGGCCTGCAACGTTAAGGCGCTGAAATTGGCAGCAACCGGTGAAGCGCGCACCCTGAAAATCGCAGAAAACATCTGCCTCGGTTGTGGTGCCTGTATTTCCACCTGCCCCCAAGCGGCCCTCAGCATGGTAGCAACCCGCGCCCCCCTCATTCCACGGCAGAAGAAAGAGCTTTTTCAGCAGATCTTGAAAGAAAAAAAACGCCTGACACCCTTCGTGATCGATGGCGTCAAGCAAAAGCTTGGCAAGTTGTTACCTTAAACATCTGCCAACACCGCGAGAATCGCATTTTCAATAGAGACAGAAAAATCCTTCAGCCCTCTCAGGCGCCAACTCTTACCCCTTAGCCTTCTCGCCCAGGTGAAGAGATTTCTGCAGGTGGTATCAAAGCAGAATTTTAAAAGACGAAATGCGCCTGAGGGTGCGAAAAAGGCTATTATTTTTTGCTCATGTGCAAATATTTTTGCCTCTGGATTGTAAAGCCGAAAAACTGTGTTAAGTTTGGGCTTTCCTGCTAAATGTCTGCGTTATCCCAACTTTGGAGAATTTTATGCCTGCGTCTGCCGGGCACTCCCTTTCTGTTCGTCTTTGCCTGGCGGTTAGCCTCAGTTTACTGGGTTTTCTTGCCAACAACCTGCCCCTGCCCATTGGCTTTACGGTGGCCTTTGTGTTTGGCAGTATTTTCAGTGTTATGGCGGTTCGCTGTTTGGGGCTTTCCTGGGGATTTGCCGTCACTTTGCTGGTGTCCAGCTCTACCCTGGGGCTGTGGAATCATCCCTATGCCATGATGGTTTTTACCCTTGAGGGTTTGTGGGTTGGCCTGGCGTTGCGCCGTGGATGGCGCAACCTGCTGCTGATTGATGGCCTGTTCTGGCTACTGATCGGCGCCCCGCTTACGACCCTGTTTCACGGGTCTTTTCTGGGGCTGGGGGTTGAGATTGCGCTGGTGGTTGGCCTGAAACAGGGTCTGAATGGGGTCTTCAATGCGCTGCTGGCCGATATTTTCCTGCACCACAGTGCTTTGGGGCATTGGTGTCTGGCGCAACGACGTTCGCTGGTGTCCTTTGCCACCAGCAGTTTTCACCTGCTGGCCTTTGCGGTTTTAGCTGCGGGCCTGGGTCTGATGCTTTTGACCAGTCACCTCGAAATTGCGCGTTTCCATGAGCGGATGATTGCCGATATCACCGGGGTGCAGCTCGACGTTGAGCAGCAACTGGCCGCACATCCCAGCGCCGAGTTAACGGCGGACAGCGTTGCGCACCCCGGTATTGAAAACCAACTGGCGCATATTCTTACCGGCCCTTATCAGCGCCAGGGTCTGATGATAAGCTTACTTGATGCGCAGGGGCGGGTTATTGCCAGTTCGAGCCCGACCCACCCACCCGGCAAACGCATTCAGCAAAACGCGCTCCTGTCCCGGCCATTGCAAGACGATATTTCTCTGCAATTTCCGCGCAGCAGGTTTCCGAACAGCACCATGCAAAGCTGGCTGCACGCCAGTTACACCCGCCGCGTGCCTCTTGCTAAGAGTTCATGGACCCTGCTGATCGAATATCCCCTGGCCCCCATGCAACAACTTTTTTATCACCAGACACTGGTCAACCTCAGCTACTTATCCCTGATCCTGCTGATGGTCATTGCCCTGGGCTGGTACCTGAGTAGTTTGGCAACGCGTTCCTTGCAGAACCTGGCGGCCAAAACCCGCAATCTGCCCGAGCGGCTTTCACGGAATGAGGTTCTGGTGTGGCCGGAGTCACCCTATGGTGAAATTGACTCATTAGTCCAAAATTTTCGCGATATGATCCAGATCCTGAAGACCCAGTTCGATGAACTGGAAACGGCCCATCAGCAGCTTGCAAGCCAGGCCGCTGCCGACAGCCGACAGCTGTCGGAAATCACCCACGAGCGTGACATCATCCTCGAAACGGCGCCCATCGGCATTGCCCGGGTAAGAAAGGGCCAACTGGTATGGATCAACCAGACCCAGGCTGAAATCAGCGGCTATCCAAGGGAAGAGATTCTGGGAAAACCCACCCAGAGCTTCTACACCCGGCCGGGTGATTTTGAAAAATTGCGCCAGGATTCCCGCCGGGTGCTCGCCCGCGGAGATGCCTATGAAACCGTCGTCGAAATGACGAAAAAGCATGGCGAACGGATTTTTGTGCGCTTAATCGGCAAGGCGATTGATCCCCAGAATCCCAGCCATGGCTCCCTGTGGCTGTCTGAAGATATCAGTCAACGCCGGGAGATGGAAGAACGCCTGCGGGAAAGTGAAGAGCGCTTCAAGGCGATGTTCGATCATCACAGCGCCAGCATGTTGCTGGTCGATCGGCAAAACGGGGCGATCGTCGCGGCCAATCAGGCGGCGGCCAATTTTTACGGCTACCCGCGCGAAACCCTGCAACAGATGAAAATGAGCGATCTGTACGTGCTGGATGATGCCCAGGCGGCAGAAGAGATGAAACTGGCTCTGCGCGAAGAACGCGATTACATGATCTTCCCCCATCGGTTGGCCAGCGGAGAAACCCGCACGGTTGAAGTTCACGCCACCTCCCTGGAAATTCAGCACCGCCCCCTGCACTTTTCGGTGATCCACGACATTACCCAGCGCGTGCAGTTTGAAGCCGAGCTCAAAGAAGCCAAGGCCCAGGCCGAAGCGGCGAATTTGTCCAAAAGTCAGTTCCTGGCCAACATGAGTCATGAAATTCGCACGCCCCTCAACGGCGTCATCGGCATGGCCCAGCTGCTGGCAATGTCCAAGCTCAACAGCGAACAGCAAGCCTATGTCGAGGGGCTGAAATCCTCCAGCACCGGGTTGCTGGCCCTGCTGAATGACGTGCTTGATCTGGCCAAGATTGATGCCGGTAAAATTGAACTTCAACCCCAGGCTTTCAGCCTGACAAACTGTTTAAATGAATTGGTCCTGCCGCAGAAATCATTGATGTCGGCCAAGGGACTGGAGTTCCAGCTGCAAATTGATCCGGAGATTCCACCCCGTTTGTTGGGCGATCAGTTGCGCATTAAACAGGTGCTGTTGAATTTACTGAATAATGCGATAAAGTTTACCGTTGTTGGCAAAATTGCATTGACTGTGCGACTTGTGTCGCAGAATCAGGCCGCGGTTCTGGTGGAATTTTCCCTGCGCGACACCGGCATCGGCATATCCCTCGCGGCCCAGCAGGAAATTTTTAAACCCTTTGTTCAGGCCGACGGCAGTACCACGCGGCGTTTCGGTGGCACCGGCCTGGGCCTTTCCATCTGCCAGCGTCTGGTTGAACTCATGGGTGGCCGTCTGTCAGTGGAAAGCGCCCGT
>JAACTI010000557.1 GCA_009993495.1 Deltaproteobacteria bacterium
GGTTGACTTATGGCATGGTTTAAACGCAAAACAGCCCCGGTTCTGGCCGTCGAAAACAAGAAGGTTCAAATGCCGGAAGGGATTTGGACCAAATGTAAAAACTGCCAGGAAATTATCTACGCCAAAGAAATTGTGCGTAATCTGAATGTGTGCCCCAAGTGCGATTACCACTTTCGCATCAGTGCCCGCGAGCGTATTGAATTGATTCTGGATGAAGGATCTTTTGTCGAAATGGACGCCGCTGTGCGCTCGGTTGATTTTCTGGAATTTCGCGATACCAAAAAATACAAGGATCGCATACGGGACGCGATTAAAAAAGCCGGCGATGGTGACGCGGTTATCTGTGGAACCGGCCAGATTGAAGGCCTGCCGGTGGTGGTTGGGGTCTTCGATTTTTCCTTCATGGGCGGCAGCATGGGTTCAGTCGTCGGTGAAAAACTCACCCGGGCGATCGAAAAAGGTTTGGATGCGGTGGCTCCGGTGCTGATTTTCAGCTCCTCGGGTGGGGCGCGCATGCAGGAAAGTATTTTGTCGTTGATGCAAATGGCCAAAACCAGCGCCGCCCTGGCGCGGCTTAAGGCGGCCGGAATTCCGTTTATTTCGGTGCTGACCGATCCGACCACCGGCGGCGTTACCGCCAGCTTTGCCATGCTGGGTGACATCAATATGGCCGAACCGCGGGCCTTGATTGGTTTTGCCGGCCCCCGCGTGATTGAACAAACCATTCGTCAGACTCTGCCCGAAGGTTTTCAGCGTTCGGAATATCTGCTTGAGCATGGCATGGTCGATATGATTGTGCGGCGCTGCGATATGAAGCAGCGGCTGGCGCAGATTTTGCGCATTTTTACGCGGAACTGACCGGGCATGGACTATGCGTCCAGCCTCGCATATCTCTATTCATTGCAGTTTTTCGGCATCAAGCTCGGTCTCGAAAATACCCGGCAACTGCTTGATCGCGTTGGAAATCCGCAGCAATTTCTAAAGGTTGTGCATATTGCCGGCACCAACGGCAAGGGC
>JAACTI010000022.1 GCA_009993495.1 Deltaproteobacteria bacterium
ACCGGGGGAGGATGGCGCGCTTTTATGCTGGGCCGCCGCCAGTACTGATGCGTTTGAACAGGCTTGCCCCTTGCGTTTCCCTACTCCGGCCGCGCCAGCCACCGCCGCCCGGCTGGAACAAAGAAAAATTGATTATTCCGCCTTGGTTCAAACGACCAAAGATTTGATCAACCGCCATCAATTCACCCTGATTGAAGGGTCTGGTGGCCTAATGGTGCCTCTGGCCGGAGGGATTCTGGTCGCCGATCTGGTGCGCGATCTGGATCTGCCGTTGCTGGTGGTAGCTGATGCCCAACTGGGGACACTTAACCATAGTTTGTTAACCCTTTTAGCTGCGCGCTATTTTGAGCTGAATCTGGCGGGCTATGTGATTAACCGTATGCCGTCGTCTCCTTTGGCTGCCGAAAAAGCCGTTCCCCACGATCTGGCGTCCCTGACTTATGCTGAATTGCTTGGTGTTTTGCCTGAAATCACGGGAAATCCGCGCGAAGTCGTGCAGCAAATGGCAGAGTGTTTACCGCAACTTCCCACCTGGAGCCTTTGGCGACAGCACTTGCCCCCCTTGCCCTGATCTTTTTTAGGGGAGGGCAGATTCCGGTCGAACAAAAAATCGAAAAATTCGTTTCTTGCCATCATCCAGCTGGCTGCCTACCTTAATCATCGTCTCGCCCCTCTCCGGTAAAAAAATCGCGCAACGCCAGGTTTGCTCCTCAGCGACAAGTCTGACTGTATCCAGAGTGCGATCATCTGCCGTAAACAGGCGCACCGCAGCTTGGCCCTTGAGGAGTTGCCGTCCTGATTTCGCCTCACGAAAGGTCAGAGCAACCCGGTAATTCGCCTTTTCCGGCAGGTTTTCTGATGCCGGTGGTTGAACCCGCAAAGGAACCAACCGCGCCTCGGCAATGACCCCGCGAACAAGCTCCTGCCCCAAGGCAATTTCACGGATGGAAGACGGTTGAGATGAGGAGGGTGTGGGTTGATTAAGCGTCTGTGAACCCTGGCTTGTCGGTGCAATTTGACTGAAATCGACAACCGCCGCGAAGCTTGTGGATACGCCCAGCCCTAAAAACAGACAAATGGTTGAAATAAAGCAAAACACTTAAGACTCCTCCTGTTTTATGCAGGGTGCCATTATACCCAGATCCGGAGGGGAAAAAAGGCAGGATTTCGCCTTTTGAGGAAAAATTTGCACCCGGAATTAACGAGGACTTCCACAGGCAGGACAATAGCGCCAGAGTGAAATCAGCGGTTGGCCACAGTTGCAGGTAGATTTCTGAACAATTTTCCGCCGCCGAAAGTGCAACACCGGTAAAAACGCGGCAATTAGCAGATTGACCGCGATCAGAATTTTCGCGGGCCAGCTGACAATCACCAGGCTTTCTCGCGTGCAGTAACCGCATGAATAGCTCCAGTAGTTATACAGAAAGAGCCCAATAGCACAGAATGTCACCCATATCAGGATGTGATATTTTTTCTTCATGGCTGGCCTCCGCCCTTATTTCCACAGAAGGGACAGAACATTTGGCCGACAAACTTGCGATTTTGGCAGATGTGACAACTTTCGTTGAGTCGTTGACGGCAATGCGGGCAAACAACCCAATCCAGTTCAACAAATTTTCCACAGCCCGGGCAATCAACGGCGATCAGAGGCTCAACCGGCACGCGGCTAAACTCATCCTGAAGTTTCACCAACAGCAGCGCCAATATCATTAAGAGCAAAAAAACCACGTTAAACTCCGATCATCCGACCCGAGCGACGGCTTGGGGGGTGCGCGCAGTGTCTGTTGCCATGACACCGTCACGCAAAATCAGGGTGCGGTCAAAATAGGGGCGATTTTCCATATTATGGCTGACCATGACAATGGTTTGCCCCTCTTCGTTCAAGCGACGGAACAATGACATAATCTCTTCACTGGTCGATTGATCAAGGCTGCCGGTCGGTTCGTCTGCCAGCAGCAGTGGCGGGTCGTTTACCAGTGCCCGTGCAATAGCAACCCGTTCCTGTTCACCGCCTGAAAGTTGATTAGGCAGGTGCTTCAAGCGCGATCCCAGACCGACCCGCTCCAGAACAGCCCTAGCTTTGGATCTTTTTTCGGCTGAGGGCATTTTTTTTACCGCCAGGGGCAGCATGACATTTTCCACGGCGGTCAAATAGGGAATCAGATGAAACGACTGGAAAACAAAACCCAGATATTCGCGCCGGAAATCTGCACGCTTTTCGGAATGAAGCGCATAAAGGTCAATATCATCCACCAGAACCTTACCGGCGCTGGGATGGCAAAGCCCGCCCAGAACGGTAAGAAATGTGCTTTTGCCCGAACCGGATGGGCCCATAACACCGAGAAAGCAGCCTTCTTCTACCGCAAGATTAAGACCGTTTAGTGCCATGACAGAGTCCGCTTCTGTCGCATAACGCTTTGCCACATTTTTAAGCTGAAGGAAAGCCATCAAAAGTTCCTTTTGGGTTTAAAGGGCGCGCAGGGCTTCGGTCGGATCAAGCCGACTGGCCTTAAGGGCCGGGTAAAAAGAGGCGGCGGTCCCCACGATTAACGCCAGAAAAATCGAACCCAACCCCAGACGAAAATCCCAGTGAAGCGCGCGGTGCTCTTCGGTCATAAGCGGTAGAATCAGCTGGGTTGCCCCCATCCCTACCAGAAAACCAAGGGCACCGGCGACCAGACTGACCAGTGAAGATTCAAACAAGATCAGGCGCATGATATGGGCACGTCTGAAACCCAGAGCGCGGAAAATACCGATTTCCCGGGTGCGTTCATTGACCGAACCCATCATGGTCACAAAAACCACCAGCGCTCCAATGAGCAACACCACGGCAGCAATCGCCAGGGAGAAATTTCGAAATTGCTCCAAGGCATGCATGCGGGTTTTAACAACCTGCTGAATGGCGCTGACATTGGCCCCAGGCAAAACCTGGCTGATCTGCATCACCATGTCGTCAACCGGGCAATCACTACACAAAGCTGCAACTTCGACCAGCGAAACCCTGCCCTCTTTACCCAATAGACGCTGTAAGCTTGGCAGGGCAACCACCAGAATTTGATCGTCCTGCGACCCTGTCGCCGCCAAAATGCCCGTCAGAGTGAAGGCTTCACCGGCAATTTCAACCTGCTCACCAAGGGTTAAACCTAGTTTGCGCGCCAGAGTTTCACCGGCCACCATGTCATGATCCGCCGATAGGGGGCGGCCATTAACCGACCACCACTTTTTCAGGATAAATTCTTTTTCCGGATCAACCCCCATGATCATCACCCGTTGGCCACGAACGTCCAGGGCACCCAGCACCTTGGGGGCCACGATTGCGATATTGCGCTGATTGGGAATTGTCTCAATCAGCGCAATATCGGCTTGACGAATTTCTTGCGGGTCAACCGAGACGCCGCCCAAGGTGATCCCGCCATAACTCAGGGACAAATCGTCGCTCTGGGGCGTAATCAGGATATTGGCCCCATAATTCTCCATTTTATGCTGGACATCTTCGGTTAAGGAGGTCGCGAGGGAGACCAAGGTAACAACGGTTGCAACTCCAATCAAAAGCCCGCTCACCAGAAAGACCAGACGACTTTTGCGGCGGCGCAGATTGTTCAACGCAATGGTTTCGAGTTTCATTGATGCCTCTTTGGATTACGAATCTCTAAATGCCGAAATACCCGCCGCCCTTCAACAGATCCGCCTGACTGATCAACACTTCGTTATTTTCGGTTTTGCGCGCCAGGGGTGCCGGATTGCAGCCACCCTTGACTTCGTTGATCAGGTCGGTGCGAAACTGCTGGCCGCAATTATTGCAGACCATAAACTCACCCGACTGGCGGTAGCCTTTCCTCTCTTTGTAGCAGACATCGCAGGCATCAAAGGCAGCGCGAATTTGACCATCAACACTCTTAACGACAAAAAAATCAATCTGACCCTTGTCGGTTTCAAAGGTAAAAAAATGTGCCTGGCCATCATCAATATTTTTTAGGGGCATACGTACATAGCCATTTTCCGCCTTCACGGTTGCCGGCCCATCACTTGTCCCCTGCCCTATCAGCAGAAAACCTGCAACGGCAATTGCGACAACAACTCCCAAAAGGCCGATGATCTTTCCGGTGTGTGGTGGTTTTTTTGCGCTGAACAGATCTTTTTTCTCTTGGCGTTCCTGGTGAACAGGCTTCATACGTCGCTCTCCTTCGTTGACGGGGTTAAACATAAAATTGCGGACTAGGGTTATGGGGGGATACCAAGGGACAACAAGCCATGGCCTTAGCTGGTTATCACGATACGTGCCAGTTCATATTTTTTTAATAACACACTGAAATTACCTTGAATTTTTCTCTAAGATCACTCTTCTGAGCGGCGGCGGAACAAACAGAAATGCAGAATATTCTCCTAAAGGCTGGAGGATATTCTGCATTTCTGTGGTCACATAAATCACTTTGGGCGGAAAATATTCGGCTTATTCCGGCGCAAGCCGTAACGCGAATTCTTGTCCGCGCCATTGCATCACGACCCGGTCGGGCTGAATATCCACCACCTCGGCGCCCTCTATCGAGGTTCCGCGCATGACTGGCAGATCGTTAAGAATTGCAATTCTTTCACCAGGATTTTTTTGATAAACGATGCCAGTCAGTTTTAAAAAAGGCAGGCCATCAGCGTTCAGGGCCCTTGGTTCCAGGGGGAGGGAGGGTTGAGCGGACGCCGGCGCTTGGGGCGTGCGCGAGGAAGGCAATTCCGGTTTTTGCAAGGGCACATTTAGAGGCGCGGGCTGAACCTTGACCGGGATTTCAGCCACCGACCCTGGAGGATCCACCGGTTCGGCGGGAAGAACCATCGGTTGCGGTGACACTGCTGGCGTCGACGCAATCGGTACCTGTGGTGATGGAACCGCGCCCAGCGGACTAAAATACCACCAGAACCCAGTTGCGGTTGCCACCAAAGTCCCGAAAAAAACGGCGACGAGAAGAAACCCGCTGGGTTGACGCGCGCCGGCGCTTGACGAACGCTTAAGAATATCGCGAGCAATATCGACCCCTCCAGAACCCATCGCGGCTTTCTCTTCTTCAAGTTTCCTTAACGCCTTCAGAATGGAACTCATGGTCTCGACTCCGCAGCAAGCGAGGGGGTATTGACTCCCGTCAGGCGGTAAA